>DATJTL010000362.1:0-12419 GCA_035503415.1 Xanthobacteraceae bacterium | reverse complement strand
GGCGCCTGGAATCCGATCGGCGCCGGCGTCGTCTACAACACCGCGGCGCATCTCGCCGGCCCCTACAAGATCGACGCGCTCGCCATCGACGCCCGCATCGCCGCCACCAACAAGACGCCGAACGCGCCTTACCGCGGCGCCGGTCGGCCGGAAGCCGCTTTCGCCATGGAGCGCATCGTCGACCTGGTTGCCACCGAGACCGGCCTCGAACCCGCCGAGGTGCGCCTGCGCAACATGATCCGCGACGATGAAATGCCTTATGCGATGGGCCTTCCCTATCGCGACGGTCAGCCCATCGTCTATGACGGCGGCGACTATCCGGCGGCGCTAGAGAAGGCGCTGGAGGCGGTCGGGGGCCTCGTGGCATTTCGCGAGCGGCAGCGCGCGGCGCGTGAGGACGGCCGCCTTCTCGGTCTCGGCCTCGGCTGTTACGTCGAGGGCACCGGGGTGGGACCGTTCGAGAGCGCGCTGGTGCGCATCGACCCGTCCGGCAAGATCTTCCTTTCCTCCGGCGGCTGTCCGCAAGGACAGGGCATGGAAACGATCTTTGCCCAGGTCGTGGCCGATGCGTGGGGGGTGCATCCCGACGACGTGGTTGTCACGCTTGCCGACACTGCGGCGATTTCCATCGGCTTCGGCACGCTGGCGAGCCGCACCACCGTCACTTTGTCGGCGGCCATCCATGGCGCCAGCGAAAAGCTGCGCACGAAGGTCTTTGCCATTGCCGCCAATCTTCTGGAATGTTCGGCGGTCGATCTGGAATTGCGCAACGGGCGCGTCGGCATCGTCGGCGTTCCGGGTGCCGAAGTAACGCTCGCCAAGGTGGCGCAGGCGTCGCGGCCGGGCTGGGATCACGGCCGTCCGGCCGGAATCGATGCCGGGCTGGAAGAGACCTATTATTTCGAGCCGCCGACAGTAACGTGGTCCTACGCGGTCCATGCCGCCGTGGTCGAGGTCGACGCCGAGACCGGACGCGTGCGCATCGAGAACTACGCGATCGCGCACGATTGCGGCGTTGTGGTCAATCCGATGCTGGTCGAGGGCCAGATCGTCGGTGGCGCCGTGCAGGGCATCGGCGGCGCGCTGTTGGAAGCGATCAGTTACAGTCCGGAAGGGCAGCCGCTCTCCACGACGCTTGCGGAATACATGATGCCGACCGCAGAGGAGATCCCGCGTTTGACGCTCATCCACCAGCATTCGCCGTCGCCACGCAATCCGTTCGGCGTCAAGGGCGTCGGCGAGGGTGGCCCAATCGCGCCGCCCGCGGTGCTCGCCAACGCCATTGCCGACGCGCTACGCCCGCGCAAGGTCGAGTTCAACACCACGCCGATCGCGCCGCACCAGATCGTCTCGGCTGCGCGCGAAGCAGTCGGGTCATGAAGACTGGGTCATGAATGTGTCATGCAGAGTCGTGAATTATCAGGTCGTTGATCGGCTCTTTTGGAGCGGTTCGGGCCATTTTGATCTTATCTTCGCATGACCTCTACATCGGCCGATAGTCTGAGCGACGGTGCAACAAAGCCGGCAAGCTACTCAGCGCTCGCGCTCGCCGGCGTTGGTGCGCTCGGCGTCGTCTTCGGCGATATCGGCACCAGCCCCCTCTACACACTCAAGACCGCGTTCGACTTTCTTCAGGGCGACGCGACGCCTGCGCGCATCCTCGGCATGTTGTCGCTCCTGTTTTGGACGCTGTTCATCATTACGTCGGTCAAATACGTGATGGTGGCGATGAGCATCGACAATGACGGCGAGGGCGGTATCCTGGCGCTGATGTCGCTGCTCGGCGTCAAGAAGAGGCGCCGCCCGGCCATTGTCGCCGCAGGACTTCTTGGCGCGGCGCTGATCTACGGCGACGGGTCGATCACGCCGGCCATCTCCGTGCTCTCCGCGCTGGAGGGCCTCAATATCGCGGTTCCGTCGTTTCAGCATTACGTGGTCCCGGCCGCGGTTGCCGTCCTTGCGGTGCTGTTCGCTGTGCAGCCGCTCGGCACCTCTCGCATCGGCGCAGCCTTCGGCCCGGTGATGACTCTCTGGTTTCTGTCGATCGGGGTGCTTGGGCTATGGGGTGTCGCCCAGAATCCCGCAGTGCTGTGGGCGCTCAACCCCTATTACGGCTTGCACCTCCTCGCCGACGGAAGCTTTCGCGGCTTTCTTGTCCTCGGCGGAATATTCCTGTGTGTGACCGGCGCCGAGGCGCTATATGCCGACATGGGACATTTCGGCAGGGGGCCGATCCGGCTCGCCTGGTCGGGGATCGTGTTTCCCTGCCTTGTTCTCAATTATGCGGGCCAGTGCGCCATTGCGCTGCGCGGCGCTTCGATCGCCGATAACATCTTCTACCGCCTGTGTCCGCAGCCGCTACTGATTCCGCTTGTCGTGCTGGCGACTGTGGCCACGATCATTGCCAGCCAGTCGATCATCACCGGCGCATTCTCGATGACCCGGCAGGCGATCCAGCTCGGCTGGCTGCCGCGCATGCGTATCAAACAGACCTCGGAGACCGGCTACGGCCAGATCTACGTCGGCGTGGTCAACTGGCTATTGATGATCGTCACGCTTGCGCTGACGGTCCTGTTCCGCAAGTCCGATAATCTTGCCGCCGCTTACGGCATCGCTGTTTCGGCCACCATGCTGATGACGTCGTGCCTGTTGTTTGTCGCCATGCGCGAAGTGTGGCGCTGGAGTGTTCTGCCCAGCGCCGCCATAGCTGGCCTGTTTCTGATCATCGATGGCGGATTTTTCGTAGCGAACTCGATGAAAGTCCTCGACGGCGGTTACGTGCCGCTCCTGCTCGCTGCCGCCGTCTATGCGGTGATGCTCATCTGGCACCGCGGCACGGTCGCGGTGGCCGAGCGTCTTGCGCAGGCGCCGCTGTCGGTGACGCAGTTTCTCGCCGTCCTGATCGCGCGCGGCGTGCCGCGCGTGCCGGGCACCGCGGTCTTTCTCACGCGCACCACGAGCGGCGTGCCGCCGGTCATGAGCTGGCATCTGCAGCACAACAGGGCGCTCCACAAGCGCGTTCTGGTGCTGACCGTGCTGACCGAATCGAAACCGCGCGTGCGTCCCGCCGAGCGCATGATTGTCGAGCAGGAGGGTGAGAATTTCTGGCGCATCACGGCGCATTTCGGCTTCATGGAACGGCCCGATATCCCTCGCCTGTTGCACCAAGCGCACGACACCGCGGGTTGCGCGATCGACCTCGACGACCTGACCTACTACGTCGGCCATGAGAACATCGTGCATCGCGAGCGCGGTGCCGCGCTGCCGGTCTGGCAGGAGGCGATGTTTGCCGCGATGGTGAGGAACGCCTCGCACGTGACCGATTATTTCCGCCTGCCGAGCAAGCAGGTGGTCGAGATCGGACGGCAGATCTCGATCTAGGCCGGGTTTGGCGCGCATACACCGCCGATGTGACGTTCATCTCTTAGACGGGCGGCAGCCCTACCGGACCGCTGCGGCATTCTGCCTGATTTCCCATTTGGTGAACGCCGCCTCTACCGCGATGAAATACGCGTGCTCGCTATAGTCGGCATGCTTCTTTACGGCCGCGTGCGCCCTTGCCACCCGGCCGCGTCGCGTGGAACCGGTGGCATTTTCCGCGAGAATCTCGGTCAATGCCTCTGTGAACTCACGAAAAAGTGCTTCGGTATCGGTGTTGGCGCTCATTTAGACCTCCAACAGGATCATTCTCGCCGAGTGAGCGAATGCTCGGTTCCCAGTACACCTAGGTCTTTGGTGTTACGCGCGTCGCGACGGTGGCCTTGCTGACCATGACCGCGCTGTTCGGATCATATTCCTGCGGTCTTGTGACCGCCACGTTCGCCGGCCAAGTCGTCACTTCACGAAGTTCGCCGACCGTCTTTGCTGAGACTGGAATTTCCGGATCGACCTGGACCCGCATTTTATCCGGCAGGCCGCCGAGCGCCATCTGCAGCCCTGCCGCGCTTTTGGGTTTGTAATGCATGTAGGGCTCCTACGTGCCCCCATGGACCCCTCGCCATTACGGTAGCGCGACTGGATCGAGGGTCAAGACAGTTGCGGCCGGCCGTCTCGCTTTGAGCAAGGCGCCGGCGGAACTATTCGCGGATCGCGCGCCGCACGGCCGGCGCCACCTCGCCGGCGAACAGCTCGATCACCCGCGCCACGTCTGCGTAAGGCAGGCCGCCGATGTCGATCTGCGCCAGGAAGCGGTCGTGGCCGAACAATTCGTGCTCGTAGAGAATCTTGTCGATGATTTGCGCGGGGCTGCCGACGAAGATTGCCCCCTGCGGAGCGGCGCGGTCGTCGTAGGCAGAGCGCGTGATCTGTTGTGCGCGGTATTGCGACGCTGAGTGGGTGGCAAAGTAACCGGCATAGTGCGGATAGAACGTATCGAGCGCCGCTTGCGAATCCTTCTGCAGGTGCATGTGGGTGGCGATGCTGATTTTCAGCTTGTTGGCATCGTGTCCGGCGCGGGCGCCCGCATCGCGGTAGAGCGGAGCGAGCGGCGCCAGCTTGGCCGGCGGCATGCTGATATTGGCGAGTGCGAGCGGGAGACCAAGCGCGCCCGCCCGTTTGACGCTCGCCGGCGTGCCGCCGGTTCCGATCCAGACCGGCAGCGCGCTCTGCGCGGGCCGCGGCGGAACCGGGGCATCGTGCAGCGGTGAGCGAAAGCGGCCTTTCCAGGTGACGTGATCGGCGGCGTTGATTTTCAGAAGCAGGTCGAGCTTTTCCGTAAACAGTTCGTCGTAGTCGGCGAGATCGTAGCCGAACAGCGGAAACGACTCGGTGAAGATTCCGCGTCCGGCGATCAGTTCGGCGCGCCCGCCCGAAATGAGATCGACGGTGGCGAAATCCTCGAACACGCGGACCGGATCGGCGGTGCTCAGAATGGTTACGGCGCTCGCCAGGCGAACGCGGCGCGTCACGGCGGCGATTGCCGCCAATACCACCGGCGTCGCCGAGATCGCCATATCGAGCCGATGGTGTTCGCCGACGGCGAAGACGTCGAGGCCCGCCGCATCGGCGAGCTGCGCCGCCGCAAGTATCTCGGCAAGCCGTTGTTGTGCGCCGACCGCCTTGCGATCGGCTGTGTCCGGCATGAGATCGCCGAACGTAAAGAGCCCTAATTCGAACGGCATCGGCTACCAACCTCTCCGCTGTCCGCCTCCGACGCGACACTATGAATGTGACGACTCATCCCCATAGACAGGCGGGGGCGGCAGTCGTAGCCTTATCTGCATAAATCAGAAAAAGACATCGTCAGGGAGAAACACAGGGAGGGAAGTACCATGCCAGGAATCGTTCGGCGAAGGTTTCTGCAGGTCTCGGGCGCGGGAGCGCTTGCGGCAAGTACCGGCGGAATGGCGGCCATATTGGCATCCGGCAAGGCGCCCGCCTACGCCCAAGGCACCACCCTCCACTGGCTGCGCTGGAACGATTTCATCCCGCAGTCGGACGTCCTTCTGAAAAACCAGATTACGGCGCAATGCGCCAAGGATCTCGGCATCACGCTCAACGTCGAGACCATCAATGGTAACGATATCCAGGCCCGCACCACCGCAGCGATCCAATCGGGCACCGGGCCCGACGTGATCTGCGCGCTGAACAATTGGCCGCAACTCTATGCCGAGAGCACGGTCGACGTGAGCGACATCGCCGACAAGGTCGGCAAGGATCAGGGCGGCTTCTATGATGAATCGACCAGCGTCGCCAACAACGGCAAGCGCTGGCTTGGCGTGCCGTGGTGCATCGTCGGCAACGAAAGCGCCTACCGCAAATCGTGGTTCGAAGCGGTCGGACAAACCAAGTTTCCGGAAACCTGGGACGAATACCGCGCCCTCGGCAAGAAGCTCAAAGCCAAAGGCCAGCCGGTCGGACAGGCGCTGGGCCACAGCTTCGGCGATCCGCCAAGCTTCTGGTATCCGCTTTTGTGGTCATACGGCGGCATGGAAGTCGACAAGGGCGGCAAAGTCGCGCTCAACAGCAAGGAAACGATCGAGTCGGTCAAATTCGGGGTCGCGTTCTGGAAGGATTGTTGCGACGAAGGCGGTCTGGCCTGGGACGATTCCAGCAACAACCGCGCCTTTCTCGCCGGGACGATCTCTTCGACGGAGAATGGGGCTTCCATCTATCTGGTAGCCAAGGGCGGGCCCGACAAATACCAGGATGAAAAGGGCGAGCCGCTGTACAAGGACATCCTGCACGGCACGCTACCGAAGGGGCCGGCCGGCAAATTCTCCTATCAGCTCCCGCACACCAACATGCTGATGGGCTATTGCAAGCAGCAGGACGCCGCGCGGAAATTCCTCGCTTGGGTCCACTCCAAGCCCGTTTACCAGCAGTGGTTCGATTCCCAGGCCGGCTATTCGGTCGGCGCCACGACGGAGTGGGAGAACGATCCCATCTGGAACAAGGATCCGGTCATGGCGCCGTTCCGCACCGTCGCCCGCGGCGCGCAGTTTCCGGGCTACGCCGGTCCCGCGGACCGCAAGGCGGCCGAGGCTCTGAGCAAGTACATCATCATCGACATGTACGCCAAAGCCGTCCAGGGCATGGCACCCGAAGCGGCCGTGCAGTGGGCTACGAGCGAGTTGCAGAAAATCTACGTCTGATGCGCGTCGTTAGCGGCGCCGCGTTACGATCCGCCGCCGCAATGCAGAGGACTTGGCGATGGCCGTAAGCGATCTCGTCAGCCAGCGCACGTTCACCGGCGTCCTGCCGCGCGGGCCGGTGTCCCGGTTCTTGGAAGACGAATGCTGGCTGGCGGCCGTGTTGCTGGCACCGACGGCCATCCTGCTCGGCCTGTTCATCGCCTATCCGTTCGTCGAAGGTGTCTGGCTGTCGGTGACGGATGCGCGCGTAGGCGTTCCCGGCCGCTATGTTGGCTTGGCGAACTTCAAAGCGCTGCTGCACGACAGCATCTTTCTCACCTCGGTGTGGAATACGTTCGTCTATACGGCGGTCGCCACCGTCTTCAAACTCGGTTTGGGCCTGTGGCTGGCGCTACTGCTCAATCGCAATTTCAGAGGCAAGGCTTTCACCCGCGCCTTCATCCTGCTGCCGTTCATTATTCCAACCGTGCTGTCGACCTTGGCCTGGAAATGGATGTTCGATCCGACCTTTTCGGTCATCAACTGGACGCTGTTTCATCTCGGCCTGATCCACGCGCGCATAAACTGGCTCGGCGATTCCAGTCTTGCGTTGATTTCCGTGATCATCGTCAACGTCTGGCGCGGCGTGCCATTCTTCGCCATCAGCCTGCTCGCCGGATTGCAGACCATCAATCCCGAATTGCAGGAAGCCGCCGCGATCGACGGCGCGCGGGCTTGGCAGCGTTTCTGGCACGTGACGTGGCCACTGCTCCTGCCGGTGACGATGGTCGTGATGCTGTTCTCGATCATCCAGACCTTTGCCGATTTCCAGCTTGTCTATGTGCTCACCGGCGGCGGTCCGGCCAACGCGACGCAACTGTTCGCCACCTACGCCTATCAGATCGGCGTCGGCACCGGGCTTTTGAGCCAGGGCGCCGCGATCTCTCTCGCCATGTTCCCGTTCCTGCTCATCGTCGTGGTGGTGCAGCTCCTCTACATTCGCCGCGTCGAGGTGCACTGAGCCATGATCGAGGGCGCGAAGTGGCGGCGTTGGCTTTACTTCTATATTCCGCTTGGCACCTTCGTTTTCTGGCTGTTGTTCCCGTTCTACTGGATGCTGGTGACGTCGGTCCGGCCCGACCGCGAGCTCTATCGGCCGTGGCAGGCGCCGAACTACACGCCGTTCTGGACCGCGCACCCGACGCTCGAGCACATCACCGACCTGCTCACCGGCACGCTGTTCATCCGCTGGATGGCGAACACGCTCTTCATCGCCTGTGCCTCGACGCTGATCTCCCTGTTCTGCGGCGTGCTGGCCGGCTACGCGCTGTCGCGGCTGAAGTTCCGCTTTGCGGGTGCGCTCGGCACCGGAATTTTCATCACCTATCTGGTGCCGCAAACGCTGCTGTTCATCCCGCTCGCCAACATCATCCGCAATTTCCAGCTCGGCGACACGCCGTGGGCGTTGATCCTGACCTATCCGACCTTCCTCATTCCGTTCTGCACCTGGCTGCTGATGGGATATTTCAAGGCCATCCCGCGCGAGCTTGAGGAATGCGCGCGCATCGACGGCGCCACCCGCTGGAAGGCGATGCTCTACATTATTTTGCCGATTGCCGTGCCTGGCATCCTCTCGGCCGGCATCTTTGCCTTCACGTTGTCGTGGAACGAGTACATCTACGCGCTGGTCTTTCTCTCATCGGCTGAAGAGAAGACAGTCGCGGTCGGCGTGAACTCGGAGCTGGTGCGCGGCGACGTGTTCTACTGGGGCCAGCTGATGGCCGGCGCGCTGCTCGGCTCAATCCCGGTGGCGTTCATCTATTCGTTCTTCGTCGAGCATTACGTCGCCGGTTTGACCGGATCGGTGAAGGGCTGAACCCAAAGGCTGAACCCAAGGGCTGAACCGATGGCGCGCGTCCTTATCCGTAACCTCAACAAGATGTACAACGAGGTCCACGCCGTCAAAAGCGTGAACCTGGAAATCCGCGACCGCGAATTCGTGGTGCTGGTCGGCCCGTCCGGCTGCGGCAAGACCACGACGCTGCGCATGGTCGCCGGCCTCGAATCGATTACTTCCGGCGACGTTCTGATCGGCGACATCGTAGTCAACGAACTGCCGCCGATGGATCGCGACATCGCCATGGTGTTCCAGAACTACGCGCTCTATCCGCACATGAGCGTTTTCGACAACATGGCATTCGGCCTGAAAATGCGGAAATTCCCCCGCACTGAGATCGAAAAGCGGGTTCGCGAGGCGGCCGAGATCCTCGGCATAGAGACACTCCTCACGCGCAAGCCGCGCCAGCTTTCCGGCGGCCAGCGCCAGCGCGTTGCGCTCGGGCGCGCCATCGTGCGCCATCCGCAGGTCTTTCTGTTCGACGAGCCGCTGTCGAACCTCGATGCCAAGCTGCGCGTGCAGATGCGCGTGGAATTGAAGAAGATCCACGATCGGCTCGGCACCACCGCGATCTATGTGACCCATGACCAGGTCGAGGCGATGACGCTCGGCGATCGCGTCGTGGTGATGAAGGACGGCATCGTGCAGCAGGTCGGCGAGCCGCTCGATCTCTACAATGCGCCGGCCAACCGTTTCGTCGCCGGTTTTCTCGGCTCGCCGTCGATGAACTTCGCCACCGTCGGACTGGCCGAAGAAGGCGGCACCACGCATGCGCTGGGCGACGGCCTGCGGCTGGCGCTGCCGGCGCCGGTCGCAGGGCGGCTCAAGCCCTATCTCGGCCAGGCGGTCACGCTCGGCATACGGCCCGAGGATCTCAGAGTGGTTTCGGGCAATGCCGGAAACGGCCTGAGCTTCGATGCCGTGGTCGAAGTGGTCGAACGCCTCGGCTCGGAGATTCTCCTCGACCTCAAGGTGGGATCGGGCACGATGGTTGCTGCGGTGGAGCCCACCGTGCCGGCAAAAATTCGCGACCAGTTGCGGCTCGCGCTCAATGCCGACCGGCTGCATTTCTTCGATACAAGCTCCGAAGCCGCGATCTAGATTGTGGGCGGAGCGTATGCTCACCGTCCTCATTTGAGGGCAGGGCTGTCGCGGCGAAGAGGAGAGCAAATATGAGCCGCGCTCTCAGTGTCAGGCCAGCGTCCGTTGCCGAATACGAGCGTCTGTTCACGTTGTGGAGGGGCGTTGAATATCTGCATCATCAGGCCATTCCGCACATCATTCGCAAACCGGACGAAGGGTGGCCCACTCGTTCTGTTGTTGAAAACCTTATTGCAGGTCCGGACAGCACGATACTTATCGCCGAGATGACCAACGAAGTTGTAGGATTCGTTACGCTGCAGATTCATCGAGTGCAAGAAACGCCCAGAATGCGAGGACGACGTTTCGTTATGATCGAAAATATGGCTGTTGATCCACTTCGTCGACGCAGTGGGATTGGGCGTGCTCTTCTGAGCGCGGCCGAGGATTGGACTGCTGAACGCGGAATAGCCGTTTTGCAATTGTTTGTCTGGGAGTTTAACGATGCAGCGGCGCGCTTTTATGAATCGCTGGGGTTCGTGACGGAGCTTCGGGGGATGGCGAGACGAATTGCAGATTAGGACGCTGTCCACGAATGCGGTCGCTTGACCGTCCCTGCCGACAGCACTAGCGTTCCGGTAAATAGAACTGTGTGGAGGGACGGCCTATGACATCCTTGACCGTCACGCCGTTGACCGATCATACCGGTGCGGAGGTCACCAGCTTCGATTTTAGAGAGGCGGTCCGCGACGACGTTCGCGCCGCGCTCAATGTCGCCTTCGCCGAGCATCACGTGCTGGTTATGCGCGAGCAGCACTTTGAGCCTGAGCAGTTCAAAGCCGCCGTGCAGCTATTCGGCGAGCTACAGCCACACGACAAGAAAGAGCGTCACGTTCCCGGGCACCCAGACATCGAATGCATCTCCAACCAGGAGATCGTGAACGGCAGGCGTATCATACCGGGCGAAACCTTCCACACCGACCATTCCAACCATCCACGCCCGCCCAAGGCGACCACGCTGTTCGCTATCGAATTACCGTCGAGCGGCGGCGACACCCAATACGTCAACATGCACGACGCTTATGACGATCTGCCCGAACGAACCAAACAGAAAATCGCGGGGCTGAAGGCGGTGCACGTCTATCAGAGCAAGTACAGCCCGCGCGCGCTCGCCGGCCTTAACGAGGACAGCCGGCGCAATCTGCCGCCGCCGGGCGTGCATCCGCTGGTGCGCACCCACCCCGAGAACGGCCGCAAAGCGCTGTTCCTCAACCCAGTGCGCATGGAATCGATCGTCGGCATGGATGACGCCGAGGCGCTCAAGCTGATCGGTGAGCTGATGGCGCACGCGACGCAGAAAAAATACGAGTACCGGCACAAGTGGCGGCACGGCGACTGGGTGATCTGGGACAACCGCAGCGTCATGCACCAGGCCAATCCCGACTACGACATGAGTGAGCGCCGCTTCCTCTACCGCCTGATGCTCAAGGGCGAAGTGCCGGCCTGACCGGCGAGCCCACACGCGCGCCGGGTGCGGTGCATGTTAGAGCATGATCCGGAAAAGCATGTCCTCGGACTTGGTCCGGGGGTGGACACCGGTTTTCCAAAAAGATCATGCTCCACCAAATTGATAGAGCGTCAATCGATTCAATATGAAACGATTGCGCTCTAGTGACGGCACGCGTCGTCAATATCGCTGTAACGCGAGGATCAGTGCCGAGATCGCCGCAACGACATAGAAGAAGAGGACCAGGAGAAATCCCGCCGCGTAGTTGCCATGAGCGGCGATGAGGCTTCCCATCCCAATATTGATGACGCCGGCCAAGCCGATTCCAACCGTCGCAGTCGCGCCCACGGTCGACGCGATCGTCGACCGCTCGGCGACGGAGTGCGCCAAGCTCCAGATGACGACCAGCGAAGGCGTCGCGCTCGCGCTCGCCAGCGCCAAGGCCACTGCGGCGCCCGCCGGGTTTGCAAGGAAGAGTTCGGTGGTCAGGAAAATGGCGCCGGCGACGAAGAGCCCGAAGCCATACCAGGCGCGCCGCTTGCGGCGGTCGGAGTCGATGGCAAACAGGATCGCGCACACCGCGCCGACGAGTGCCCCGCCGGAAAGGACGTAGCTCATGTCGCTCGCCGGAAAGTGCCGTATTTGGACGAGGTAGACCGGCCCGAACGTAATGAGTCCGTAGAAACCGGCCGTCGCGCCCAGGTCCATGAGCCCGATCAACCACACGCGGTAGCTTGAGATCGTCTGGAAGAACGTGTGCACGCGCTTTTCGGGAAGCTTGAGCGCGTCCATCTCGTTGGAAAGCGTTCCGCTCTTGATCCTCTCGAGCTCCCACGTCGGCATGCCGGACGCGTTGGCCGGATCGTCAGGCAGCCAGAGCAGCAAGACGAGCGGGATCAGCGGGAGCGCAGCAAAGATATAGAACGTCGTCTCCCATGGCATCCGCCCGAGCAGCCAGATGACGAAGATCGGCGTGATCACCGAGCCGATGGCAATTCCCGTCGTCCACGGCGCTTGACCGCGTGCCCGCTCATCGAACGGAAGCCAATGCGCGGTAAAAAAAGCAAGGAGCGGGATCGCGCACGCCTCGACGAAACCAAGCGCGATGCGCAGTGCCAGGAGCTCCCCGTAGCCTGTGGCGGATGCGTGAAGGACCATGATCGCGGCCCATGCGACGATGCCGATGATCGCCATCCGCCGTCCGCCCCAGTGCTGGATCGCCGGTCCCCAGGCGACCGCGCAGAATCCGTAGGTAATCAAGAAGCCGCCAGTGAGCGCACCGATCAACGCAGGCTTCCCGACCAGGCCGAAGTGCTGCATGAACGGTTGGTCGACGAACATGAACGACAAATTGAGTTTGTCG
>DATJTL010000361.1:0-6374 GCA_035503415.1 Xanthobacteraceae bacterium | reverse complement strand
TGGGCGATCGCGCGGTTAAGTGTCGGCGGCGAGAATCGGTCGACCGGAGTGCCGGGCGCAAGCCTGCCCGGCGCAACGCCGATGACGCGGCGGTAGTTGCCTACCGAGGTAACGTAATTCGACTGGGCGCCAAGCAGCGAGGAGCGCCCGGCAGCCAGCCGCGATTCCGCCTGCGCCACGTCGGTGCGCGTCACCTCGCCGACATTGAAGCGATCGCGCGTCTGCTTGAGCTGTTCGGTGAGCACTTCGACGTTGCGCCGGTTCAGCTCGAGGATGGCTTCATCGCGCAACAAGTTCATGTAGGCGGTGGCGGCATCGAGCAGCACCTGCTCCTCGGTGACCCGCAACGTCTCGCGCGCGCCCATCACCTGACTTTCCGCTTGGCGGACGCGGTTGGCGGTTTGATTGCCGTTGTACAGCGTCTCGGTGGCCGTAGCGCCGACGCCGCGGGAAACGTACGGCGTCGCGACGGTGGTGGTGCTGGCAATGTTGTTGCCGGCGCTGGTGTAGGTATGCGTCATGATGTCGGTGTAATTGTCGCCGCCATTGGCGGTGAGGCTGAGCTTTGGCCGATACCCCGACAGCGCCTGCGGAACGTTCTCGTCGGTCGCGCGCAAGGCGGCGCGTTGGGCGTTGAGCGATGGATTGTTCTGGTAGGCCTGCACCAAGGCCCATGGAAGTGTGTCGGCCGCGGCCTCGGTGGGGGCGAATCCGACCGCAGCGCCGGTCAATGCGAGGCTCGCAACGGCCAGGACAAACGCGTGCACCTCGCTGCGACGCATAAAGCCACCACGACTCCCGCAGTCCGCCGCTCGGCTTGGGCGGAACTCGCTGGGACACGAGACACAACGCCACCACAGGTTTGGCAGCGGAGCCGAACGCGAAACTCTAGGCGGATGCGCGGTTCCATGAAACCCCTGGACGTGGCTCTCAACACAGATTTCTCTGCCTTGGCGCATATGCGCCACAGGTAACCGCGCGTAAACGCGCGACGCGGGCAGGAGCCTCGCCCTACCCGCTCATTGCAGCACAGACGCCGAAGCTTGAAGGCTAGAAGACGAAGACAGGCGGCGCGGCGAAGCCGGGCAGCAGGGCGGCGGCGGCATCGAAAATCGGCCTGCCGGCTAGGCGGTCCTCGGCGCGCCGGAACATCATGGCCTTGACGGCCGGCGGGCGGCCGAAGACGCAGGCCAGTCGGCCGCTCGGCTTCAACTGCCGGCCCAGCGCCTCCGGGATGATCTCTGTTGAGCCATTGAGGAGAATGAAATCGTACGGTGCGGCCTGCGGCCACCCGTCAACCAGCGGACCGTTTTCCACAACGACATTGGTTGCACGGGAGGCGGCGAGCGCCTCCTTGGCCATGCGGGCGAGCCCCGCATCTTCCTCGAGCGCAACCACCGAGGCAGCCAATCGCGCCAGCACGGCCGACGAATAGCCGGTCGCGCAGCCGACATCGAGCACACGTGCATCGGGCTCGAGCTGCGCCGCGTCGATCAGCTTGGCGAGCACCATTGGCTTGAGCAAAGCGCGGCCATTGCCGAGTTCAATGTCGCCGTCCACATAAGCAAGTTCCGCAAGGCCCGGCGGCAGAAAGTGCTCGCGCGGCAGGTCTAGCATCGCCGCAAGCAAATCCGAATTGTGGACGTCGGCGGTGCGAATCTGCCGGTCAACCATGGTGCGGCGCGCCGCGGCACTGTCGAACATGCCTTCCATCCCGATTTGTGCAGCGCGTTGTGCGGCACGGTCGGGAAAAACGCAAGCCACGCCGCCCGATCTCCTGCCGATTTGATTGAGCGAAGGTGTTACGCGCCTTGGGCGCTTCTCGGCTTTCAGCCGCCATCCTGAAGCTTACGCTTTTGCCATCCGCTCCTGAAGATCGCCAATCGCCATCAGGATGCGCTCGGGTGTCGCCGGGGCATCGAGATCGACCGGTAGTTGGTGACTGGCGAGGCTGCCGATGGCGTCTCGGATCGCCGACCAGACGGCGATGGCGAGCAGCAGCGGCGGCTCGCCAACGCCTTTGGAGCGGAAGATAGTCGCCACGCGGGCCGGCGCATCTTCGAGAATGCGCGCGTTGAAGATGGGCGGAACGTCACGGCTTCCCGGAATCTTGTAGGTCGAGGGACCGACCGTGCGCAGGCGCCCCTCCTTGTCCCACCACAATTCTTCATTGGTCAGCCAGCCCAAGCCCTGCACGAACGCGCCCTCGATCTGGCCGACATCGATCGCCGGATTAAGCGATCGGCCACAATCCTGCACCAGATCAGCACGCAACGCGCGCATCTCCCCGGTCAATGTGTCGACGGCCACTTCGGCGACGGATGCTCCGAAGGAGAAATAGAAGAACGGCGAACCCTTCATCGTTTCCCGGTTCCAGTGCAGATCCGGGGTGCGATAGAAGCCGGTCGCCGACAGCGAAACGCGCCCTAGCCAGCAGAGCTTGGCGAGTTCGCCAAATTCCAGAATGTGGTTCGACGCCGGCCCACCGATATGGACATGATTGTCGCGGAAGTCGACCTGCTCCGGCGGGACTCCGAATTTTTCCGTGGTAAATTCGATCATGCGGCGCTTGAGCGTGCTGGCCGCCTCGTAGGCGGCCCAGCCGTTGAGATCCGAGCCGGTCGACGCCGCCGTCGGCGACGTGTTCGGCACCTCGCCGGTCGAGGTAGCGGCAAGACTGATACGGTCGAGATCGACCTGAAAAACCTCCGCCACCACCTGCGCAACCTTGGTGAACAGACCTTGGCCCATCTCGGTGCCGCCGTGATTGAGGCGGATCGAGCCATCGCTGTAAATGTTGACGAAGGCACCGGCCTGATTGAGGTGCGCAGCATTGAAAGAGATGCCGAATTTGACCGGAAACACCGCTAGTCCGCGTTTGAGGACCTTGCTTGACGCGTTGAAGGCGTCAATCTCGCTGCGGCGGCGCTGCCACTCGCTGTTTGCCTTCGCCTGCGCGACGCAGCGGGCAATGAGATTGTCGGCGACCTTCTGGCCGTACGGCGTGACGTCGCGGCCCTCGCCACCGTAAAAGTTCAACTCGCGCAGCGCATCGGCGGGTTTGCCGAGCACGCACGCCATGCGGTCGATTGCATCTTCGAGGGCCAGCGAGGCCTGCGGACTGCCGTAGCCGCGAAACGCGGTATTCGACACCGTGTTGGTCTTGCAGCAGAGCCCAACCGCGCGGACGTCGGGTATCCAATAGGCGTTGTCGATGTGACAGAGCGCACGGCCCATGACCGCCGCGGTATGGTCGAGCGTGTTGCCTCCGTTGGACGCCAAGGTGGCTTCGAGCGCGAGGATACGGCCATCGTCGTCGAAGCCGATCGTATAGTCGATCAGATAACCGTGCCGCTTGCCGGTCATGACCATGTCGGTGACGCGCGGCAGGCGAAGCTTCACCGGCCGCCTGGTCCGCCACGCCGCCAACGCCGCAATCCCGGCGACAGCCGAGGAGTTGCTCTCCTTGCCGCCAAAACCTCCGCCGAGGCGGCGCACGATGCAGGTCACGCGATTGAGTTCGACGCCGAGCAGACGCGCCACGATGTGCTGCGCCTCGCTCGGATTCTGCGTCGAGGAGTAGACGGCCATGTCGCCGTCCTCGCCCGGCACCGCGAGCGCCACCTGGCCTTCGAGATAGAAATGCTCCTGTCCGCCGACGCGCAGCCGGTGGCTGATGCGATGCGGCGCTCGCGCAAGCGCGGCCGCGGCATCGCCGCGCGAGACGATCATTGGCGGGCACAATAAGGAATTCCGCGCCACCGCGTCTTCGACCGAAAGAATCGGATCAAGGGGCGCTATGTCGAGTTTCACAAGCTTGGCGGCCGAGCGTGCCGCATCCAGCGTCTCGGCGATAATGGCGGCGACGGGATGGCCGACATACTCGACGGCGGCTTCGGCAAATAGCGGCTCGTTCGGCTCGATCGGTCCGGCATCGTTGACGCCGGGGATATCGCCCGCACGCAGTATCGCGACAACGCCGGGCTGCGCCAGCGCCGTCTCCGCATCAATGCCGCGCAGCGTTCCATGAGCGAGTGGACTGAGAACCAGCGCCGCGTGCAGCGTTCCCGACGCCTCCGGCATATCGTCGATATAGGTCGCAGTGCCGGAAACGTGCTTGCCCGCACTGTCATGGGTCAGCGCGGCACCTACACCGGTGCGAAAGCTGCCTCGTGGTTTCAACACCGCTGTCACAGCTGATCGAGTTCGATGGGAACCGTTGGAGAGGTAAGACGAAGCTGCAATCGGCGGAGCAAGTTGGCCGAGGCCGCCGTCCGGTATGCCGCGCTGGCCCGCCAATCGCCGATTGGCGCAAACTCTTCTGCAGTCGCCGCCACGGCATCCGCAAAGGAATCGTCGTTGGCAGCGCGGCCTTCGAGCGCCTGCTCGGCGCGCAGCGCCCGCTTTGGCGTTGCCGCCATGCCGCCGAACGCCAGCCGCACCTCGTGCATTGCGCCGTCGCGCATCCGCAAGTGATAAGCCGCACACAGCGCGGAGATGTCCTGGTCGTAGCGCTTGGAAACCTTGTCGACGAAAAATACCGAATCCGGTCCCAGCTTGGGCAGCACGGCGGCGGCAATCAGTTCATCGGCGGCAAGCGCATTGCGCCGATAGCCGGTGAAAAATTCGCCGACCTTGACCTCCCGCACGCCGCGTTCGGCGGAGACGAGCTTTATTCGCGCATCAAGCGCCAGCAGCACCGGCAGGAAATCGCCGATGGGCGAAGCTGTCCCCAAATTGCCGCCGATCGTGCCCATGTTGCGGATCTGGCGTGACCCCAGCCGCACCAGATAGCGCTCAAGCGCCGGATAGTATCGCACCAGGACGTCAAGCGCCGCCGTATAGGTGACCGCCGCGCCGACCGTCAGCACGTCGGCGCCGTCTTCGATCGTTGTCAACTCGGCGACTCGCCCGAGATAGATCACGTGCGGAATCATCGCCCGTTCGCGGCTGACAAGCAGACCGAGATCGGTACCCCCGGCAAGCAGCAACGCACTCGGAAACTGCGCGCGCAATGCCAGCGCCTCGGCAAGAGAGCGCGGAACGTCGAAGCGTTGTCCGGGCGCCGCGAATTCGGCGGCGGACGCTCGCGCCAGCGGCGCGATCCGTGTTGCCGCCTCTGGCATCGGGTCGCGGGGGAGCGGCGAGACACGCGCAATCGCTTCGACGATCGAGCGATAGCCGGTGCAGCGGCAGAGATTGCCGGCGAGCGCGTCGTGAATGCGCGCCGGCTCCGGCGGCTCGCCGCCCACGGCGAATGCATAGGCCGCCATGACGAAGCCGGGCGTGCAAAAGCCGCACTGCGTGCCGCCGCTGGCGACGAACGCCGCTTGCACGGGATGCAGCACCCCGTCGGCGGCAGCGAGTCCCTCCACGGTGCGTATGCCCAGCCCGTCGACTTGGCCAATCATGGTGAGGCAGGCATTGATCGCCGACCGTTCGATCTTGCCGTCCGGCTTAAGCCTCTCTGCGACAACTGTGCAGGCGCCGCAGTCCCCCTCCGCGCACCCCTCTTTGGTGCCGGTCAGACCCGCCGGGCCGCGCAGCCAGTCGAGCAGCGTCATCATTGGCGGCACGCCACTCAACTCCCGCGGTACGCCATTGAGGAGGATGCGCGGTACGCTCATTCACCTCTCTCCGCCGCAGTCGAGACGCCATATTGCATGGGGCAACCTATGGCCGGCAGGCTGACGCGCTGCAGACCCATAGTCGACTGAGAATGCGCTCGATCCACTTGTTGTTCAAGAAGTGGTTAGCTCGCCTCGCCGACGTGCTGCTAGCACTCGCAGCGGCATCGCATGGCGGCGGCAGCGGAATCGGCACAGGCGACATCGACAGCGAGGTGATGCAAAACGGCCAGATCGGGTCGTGCCCCACCTCTGAGATAAAGCGCCACGCTTTCATTCGAACTCCTTTGCGCCTTGGCTGTGGCTTTCGCGAGCGACAAAACGTCATTCGTTTCGTTTGCAACGGCCGTGCCAGACATCGCGGGCACGCCGGTCAATTCCGTTGGCGTTCCGTAACGGTGAAGGCCGGCGCGCTCATTCACATCTTGCCTGCCAACTCGACACATCAAATGCGCGACACGGCCTTACCCGCCTTTGGGCAGCGCATTCTCGGCGCCACTCCAGAACCCCGCATGAGCTTCGGCGGCCTCTTCCTCAAGGAGCGGCCCGACGACCTCGATTTTGCGCTGGCCGCGTGCAAACAGTTCGCGACAAGGCAAAGAGAGCGTGGGATTCTCCGGATGGTTGCCGGTCAATTCATGCAGCCGTTTCTCGGGAAATCCATAGACCACGCGCCCAATCCCGCCCCAATAGATCGCCCCGGCGCACATCGCGCAGGGCTCGGTGCTGGTGTAGAGCGTCGATTGC
>DATJTL010000360.1:0-6397 GCA_035503415.1 Xanthobacteraceae bacterium | reverse complement strand
CCCGGTCTGGGGTGAGGCTCGGCAGGTGTGCGGCGACCGAGCGCCAGCTCGCCAAAGCCGCCAGCAAACCATCGACGGCGGTTTGCAATACCGCCGAGTAATAGCGCAGGTACGAGGACTCTCCGACGGCCTCGTCGATCGCCGGGTCGAGTGCGATGACCTGGCGCGCCAACTCCCGCCGCACCGGCTGGGTGTCGTCGAAACCGGCTCCGGCCACCGCCAGCGTGCCGGCATACCGGCGGGTGATCTCGGACGAGATGGCCGCAACCTGTGCAGCGAGCCGGCGTCGTGCGCCACCGAAATCGGTCAGGGCAAGAACGATGCCGGCGCACACGATGCCGATGGATATCTCGCTGGCGCGGGTGACGGCGAGCATGAAGGCGTCCCCGTTCAGGCCGCCGGTCGTGCCGAGCTGGTCGCTCGCGATGATCGCCGCGGTGATGCCGGCGATCATTACGCCGAAGGCTGCGAAGTTGCGAAAGAGGGTGGCGACGAGCGCGCATGCGGCCCCCAACAGCGCCAGGCCGACGAGAAACGGCGCGCGGCCTTGTGGAAAGCACGCGGTCAGCACGACGATTGCGACGGCGCCCACCAACGTGCCGATGAGGCGGAACCAGCCTTTGCGCAGCGATGCACCGAGATGCGGTTGGCAGACGAGGGCCGCCGTCGTCCCGGCCCAGAATGCATTGTCGAGCTCAAGCCAGAACGCGACATAGAGCGCAAGACATACGGAAAGCCACAGCCGCAGGCCGAAAAGCAACGGCGGCCCCGAAGCTCGCAGCGCATCGGGCAATGTCGTGCGTGGAAAGACCGCCAGCGAGAAAAGACGGCCGTTGGTAATCAACTTGACCGGCATGGATTCGTGTCCGAACCCCTCCGCTCGTCCCGCTTATTTCACCCGCGCGCGAGCTACGTCGGCGGCGCTGATGCCCTCCAGGGCAAGCCCGTAGCCGACTCCCTCGTCGATGATGCGGCGCAATTTCTGGGTCATCGCAGTCCGCGTGTAGCTCGTTGCCAGCGGCGGCAGCGCGGCGAGTTCCTCGGCAATCTCACGGGCACGCGGAAGCAGTCGGTCGAGCGGGACGATCTCGTTGACCGCGCCCCATTCCTTGGCGGTCACGGCATCGAGCTCTTGGCGCGTCAGGATGAAATAGCGGCCGCGGATCGTGCCGATCGCTTCCTGCCACAGGAGGTGGACGCCGTCGCCGGAGACGATGCCGAACTCGAAGTGCGGCTTGTCCTGAAACACCGTCGACGGCGTCGCGAGCACGATGTCGGCGAGCAAGATGTACTCGGAGTGCAGCCGCACCGGGCCATTCACTGCTACGATCAGCGGCACCTCGATGTCGAGGAGGTTCATCAGGACCTTTTTGCCCTCGCGCCAGATCTTGTCGTAGCCCCGCGGCGTGAAGAAATCGAAGCCGTCGAGGGTGATCTTCTCCATGAACGCATCGCCGCTGCCGGTCAGAATGACGACGCGGTTATCGGGATCGGAGCCGACCGCGTGAAACAGGTCGACGAACTGTTCGTGGGTATGGCCGTTAAAGACGAGCGTGCCGCCGTCGGTGTGCAGCGCGACTTCCAGCACGCCCGTCGGCGAACGGCTGAGGCGTGCGTTGGGGAAACGGTCGCGGTAGGCGTTAAACCGGTTCATTTGGTTTCCTCCGTGCCATCGGTGGGGCGACCCCTACCAGGAAAAACGCTCTCTGTTTGGCTTAGGTCCGGCGCCGTTCGGGAGCTTTGCTCCTGGCCTGCCCGCCGGCCACGCCGCGATTGCTCAAGCCGGTGGGCCTCAGCATCCAAATCTTCCGCCATGTGTAAGCGGGCCTCCCAAATGGCCGGGTTGCCGGCTCGCTCGGCAAAAGCTCGATACCAGGCCGCCAGCCGCCGCAGGTTTTGTGATTTGGGTGCGTTGTCGGGAGTGTGGACGGTGAACTCCGTCATCGGAGATCCCCCCGCCGGTGTCCGTTTTCAAACCGAAGACTTGTCGATCGGTGGCGTGTCGGGGTAGCCACAGCGGCGAATTAACGATTATTCCAAGGCGGAATGAGCGGCGTGATCAAGGGAAGAACGCGACCGCCTGCCCGTTCAATCGGGAGAGCCGTACGACGGCTCCCAGGCATTCGCCGCTGGCGAAATCAAAGGCGACGACCTCGTCCTGCGTAACGCAATGGAGCGTGCCGTCGGACGCAAAACGCAGCCCGCGCGGTCTGCGGAATTCAGCTGATCCCGTCGCCGAGAAAACGCGTGCCAGCCGTCCGTCGCGGGCATCGTATTCGCGAATACTGGTCACGGCCTCGGGGACGCCGAATGGGCGTTCGCTGGACACGACAATATTGCCGTTCGGCGCGATAGCGAGGTCGAGCGGGCTGAGTTCGGGATCTCGGACCGACCAGGAGTGCAGGATTGCCCCGCTCGGGGCGAACGCGACGATCGTGTCGTCGCCTTCACCGGCCGGGTCGATACCTGAGGCAAGAAATAATCTGCCGTCGCGGCCGAACGCGAAGCCGCGCGGGAACGGCACGATGCCGGAAGGTAATATATATTTTCCAGCCCCTTGCAGCGTGGCTGGAAAGGCCATGATCGTGCGCGCACTGCGCAGTCCGACGTAATACCGGCCGTCCAGCCCGAAATTGCCACCGCCCGGGTTGAGCCCTTCGATTCGTCCTGTGTCACGAACGACCTTGCCAGTTCGATCGAGCGCCAGCACCCGATCGGTGCCGCTGTTGAGGAAAATCAGCCCGCCCTTTTCCTCCACCGCGAGGCCGCGGGGATCGGCAATGCGGGCGTCATCGCTGAAGGGGCCGAGCGGCCGACCATCTTCATCAAAGGCGAGCAATGCGCCGTAGCCATCGCCGTTCGCGCCCGCCGCGCTGGTGACCAGGAGGGGCATCCGATAGGGTCCGCTTAAATCGAGGAGCTGGTGCTTGACGGCTGGTGGTGACCCTTCAAATGCCTCATCGGGCGTGCCTGCGGTAACCTCGTCGGCGTGATATCGTTCATTCCGCGGAGGAATGGACATGGATCGTCTCGCCGCGATGGAGGCATTTGTCCGGGTCGTCGAGGCCGGCTCCTTCTCTGGCGCCGCCAAGCAACTGCACCTCGGCCAACCCGCCGTTTCCAAGACGATCGCGCAGCTTGAAGATCGCCTCGGGGTCCGCCTGCTGCTGCGCTCAACCCACGGCCTAACGCCAACCGAAGCCGGGCGAAATTTTTACGAGCGTGCGAAGCGGACAATCGAAGAAGCCGAAGAGGCTGAAACCGCGGCGCGAGGTGCCGCTGTCATTCTGTCAGGCCGACTTCGGGTCTGCGCTCCGGTCGCCTTCGCGCGGCTTCAGGTGGTGCCGTGCCTTGCATCTTTCTTGGCCGAGCACCCGGCCATCGACATCGATATGGTTCTCGAAGACCGCAACATCGATTTGATCGAAGCCGGAATTGACGTGGCCCTGCGGCTCGGAGGCCAGGCCGCTTCAACGTTAACCGCGCGCAAGATAGCCGAATCCCCGGCCGTCGTTGTCGCCGCACCGGGGTATCTTGATGCCATGGGCACGCCCGAAGTGCCGACAGATCTGCAGGCGCATCAGGCAATCATTTATGACCAGCGCCAGGGTGGCGAGACTTGGACCTTTCGCAACGGGGTAAGCGAAGTGCGCGTCAACGTGACCGGGCGATTTCGCGTTAGCGCCGCGGAGGGCGTCCGGGCCGCCGTGCTCGCCGGTCTCGGCATCTCGATCGGCGGTTCCGAATGGATGTTTACGCCTGAACTGAAGTCGGGAGCGGTCCAGAGGCTGTTGACCGACTGGTGTTTGCCGGTTGTGGAACTTTGGGCGGTGTTTCCGACCGGCCGACAGCCCAGCGCCAAGGCTCGTGCCTTCGTGAATTTTATCACGCGGCAGATTAGGGGCGCCGCTTCATAGATTCGCCCTGCTTGATTTACCTCCGCCAAGCTAGTCTAGCGTACGATTTTGAAGCAAATCGTCTGTACGGCCAACCAGCCGAGCGAAAACGTCCGCGCCATGCGTCATGCTTCTCGTGTCCGCCTTTAGTTGCTCACGAGCGGCTTTGGCCTCATCTACCACTGTTGGACAATCCCGATTACAGCAATAATATCAGGTGCCGAGCGCGATTCCCTCCGTTTTGAGGCGCTTCTGCAGGCGGCGGTTGAACTCGTGCTGCACCGCCCAGCGACCCGCGTCAGTGCAGGCGATTTGGCCAGCGACGATGATGCCCCCCGCCGAGACCGCATCGACCCAAAGCTGCGGCTCTCCGAGCATCAGCTGGCCATAAATCGCCTCGCCGCGCATCTCGGCCGCGATGTTGCGCAGCGCGGCAAAAACTCGATCGGTATCTTCGCTGAAGGCGACCGTCAGCGAAATCGCCGCATTGCCGGCCCCGCGATTGTTGTTGGTTATGCTGGTCACGGCGCTGAACGGAATGATGTGCACGGCGCCGTCGCCGCCGCGCAGCCAAATGTTGCGCACCGACAGTTGCTCGACCGACCCCGACAGCCCAGCCACGGTAATCCAGTCGCCGACCTGAACCGCGTTTTCGAACAGCACGAACATTCCGCCGATCACGTCCTGCACCAGCTTCTGCGAGCCGAAGCCGACCGCAACGCCGACGATGCCCGCGCCGGCCAGCAGCGGGGCGATGTTGATGCCGAGTTCGCTGAGCGCCGTCAGGCCGACCACCGCCAAAACCGTGAGGAGCAGGGCCGCGCGCAGGATTGGCAGCAGCGTGCGCAGCCGCGCCGCATGCGCGGCCGAACCGGCGGTGCTCAGCCTGGCAAGCCGCCGCTCAAGCCGCGCATTGGCGCTTTCCCACACGACGATCGAAACGATCACCGCAACCGCTATCGTCACCAGCGCCGATAAGAGACGTGCCCCGGTGGTGCCGTGACGGAACCAATCGAAGGCATCAGCACCCCAAAATTGCAGCAGCACGACGATCGTTGTCGCGGCAATCAGCGCCATCACGCCATACCGCGCCGCGAGGTAATAGCGAGACGCGCGCGAGGCGGCGCCGGGCGGACCGAGGCTGCGACGGAACACCCGATCCAGCGCGCCAGCGGCTATGATCGCTGCGAGTCGCGCGGCAATCACGATCGCGACGCTGCCGACCAGCAAACCCAGCGCATCGAGACCGTTGGCCGCCCCGGCATCCCAGACGATCCACAATGCAATAATTACAACCAGCGCGAGATAATGCCAGATCGCCGCCAACGCGTTGCGCCAGCCAGCCAACTCGCCGGTTGCAGTCGGAGCGGCCCGCAGCAGCGGCGCCACGGCGGCGCGGCTGCGCAGCACGGCGATGCCGATGATGATCGCGACGACCAACGCCACCAAGCGATCCAGCGTCTGCGCCGCCTGAGCATATGGCGCGAATAATCCCACAAGCGCGGCAACCGCAGCGCCAACGACGGCAACAAGGGTAATGCCGCGCAGCCAGCGCATCCCGTAGGCCGCCTGTTCATCACCGATACGCAGCAGGCGCAACCGGTCGCTGGCGGGTGATGCGAACAGGCGGCCGACGACCAGAATCGCGCGGCTCGATGCGTACGCGTCGATGACGACCCCGATTGCCTCCCTCGTCTGCGCTGCGCTGACGAGACCCCCGATCACGACGCCGGCCGCCCAGAAGACTGCAATCGGCGCGAGATCAAGGATCAGCTGTGCGAGCGCAAACGGCAGGCGCCGCAAGAGGCGCCACTCGCCATTCATCGCCGCGCCATCCGGTCCGCCGTCGTTCCGATGTCCGGCCGGCGCCCGCTGCGCCACGACGGCAGACGCGCGGGCGACGCCAAGGCGAACCAGAAATTCAAGAACCAACCCGGCGCCAATTGCCGCAGCGGCGCGCCAAGCCGCATTCAAGAGGGCGTAGCGTCGATCCGGCTCGACCTCGACGCCCCGCACCCAATGCCAAAGAACCGGGAAGGCGGTGATGGTTTGTACCGCGGTCGCCACATCGCCGGTCAACCGGTCTGCCCACAGCGATAATCCCGCGATGATCTGAGCCCCTAAACCGTGTGGCGCCAGTTGCACGGTCGATCGCATCGTCGTCGCCGGTTTTGTCGTCGATGTCGCGGGCGGCGGCAGCGCTTTAGCGATGGCCTCCAAATTGCGGATCAGTTCGGCGCGCTTCTGCGGGTCTTGCAACGTTTCGATAACCCGTTGCGCCTCGGCCGGGGTTGCCGCGCCCTGCGGCGGCGATACAGGTTGAGCCGCCGGCTGTGCGCACGCCGCGCTGCCGCCCGAAATCGCTGCTGCGATCGCCAGCGCAACCAGCAGCCTTCCGATCATCGCTTCCCGCAACGATACCTCACAAGGCCGTTCATCTTGTCGCGATAGCGCGCCGACTCAAGCGTTCTGCCGTCACGCACCATAGCCGTTCGTGCATC
>DATJTL010000359.1:0-3931 GCA_035503415.1 Xanthobacteraceae bacterium | reverse complement strand
AACGTCGTGCACGACCTGGTCGTAGGCGCGCTGCAGGAATGTCGAGTAGATCGTGGCGAACGGCTTGTAGCCTTCGGTCGCGAGTCCGGCGGCAAACGTCACGCCGTGCTGCTCGGCGATGCCGACGTCGAACGTGCGGTCGGGAAACGCCTTCTGGAACAGATCGACGCCGGTGCCCGACGGCATCGCCGCGGTGATGGCGATGATCTTGTCGTCCTTCTTCGCTTCCTTGATCAGGCTCTCGCCGAACACTTTCTGATAGGCGGGCGCGGTCGGCTTCGATTTGACCTGCGCGCCGGTGGCGACGTCGAACTTGACCACGCCGTGGTATTTGTCGGCGGACTTTTCCGCCGGCTCATAGCCCTTGCCCTTCTGCGTGACGACGTGAACGAGGATTGGCCCGTTCTTCATGTCGCGCACGTTTTTGAGCACCGGCAGGAGATGATCGATGTTGTGGCCGTCGATCGGCCCGACATAAAAGAAGCCGAGCTCGTCGAACAGCGTGCCGCCGGTGACCAGCCCGCGCGCATATTGCTCCATCGCCAGGGCGCGCTGCTGCAGCATCTTGCTCGGCATGTGCTTGGCGATGCCGCGCACCATCTTGCGCAGGCGGTGATAGCCGCGGCCGGAGACGCGCCGCGCGAGATAGGCCGAGAGCGCGCCGACCGGCGGTGCGATCGACATGTCGTTGTCGTTGAGCACCACGATCAGGCGCGAATCCATCGAGCCGGCATTGTTCATCGCCTCGTAGGCCATGCCGGCCGACATGGCGCCGTCGCCGATCACGGCGATGACGTTGTTCTGCTTCTTCTGCAGGTCGCGGGCGACCGCCATGCCGAGTGCCGCCGAGATCGAGGTCGAGGAATGGGCGGCGCCGAACGGGTCGTATTCGCTCTCGGCGCGCTTGGTGAATCCGGAGAGTCCGCCGCCTTGCCGCAGCGTGCGGATGCGGTCGCGGCGGCCGGTAAGAATCTTGTGTGGATAAGCCTGGTGGCCGACGTCCCAGATCAGCCGGTCGGCCGGCGTGTTGAAGACGTAATGCAGCGCCACGGTCAATTCGATCACGCCGAGGCCCGCGCCCAGGTGGCCGCCGGTCGTAGCGACCGCATCGACGGTTTCCTGGCGCAGTTCGTCGGCGACTTGGCGAAGTTGGCTGGGATCGAGGCGTCGCAAGTCTTCAGGGGTCTTGATATGATCGAGCAATGGAGTTGATCGAATGGTCACGCTAAGCTCCGTAATTATCGGCCTAACGGCCATTATTGGGTTGACTGCGCGCCCAGTTATTGACCGGACCGCGTAAATTTCGCCGTCTTTACACCACTGTAGCCGCGGGACGCAATTTGACGGCCCTGCGGGTGGAAACTCCTGCGGGCCGCCGGAGTTCATTACTGTTAAGTAGTATTAAGTCTCCCGAGGCTGCTACCAGGTTCATATTATGATAGGGCGGCAGGTAAGCTTTTGCCATGGCGATGACCGTTAGATGACAAAATTCTTGCAATTAACGTCGCTTGCACAGTGTCTTAGCTGCAAAAATTAAGCCATCGTGGCGCTCGATATTTACCGCAAAAAACGGCAATTCGGCGTCACGCCGGAGCCGCGCGGCCGGTCCCCGCAGCGAGGTGCGCGCCCACAGCGCGGCGGCCGCTACGTCATCCAGAAACACGCCGCGCGCCGGCTGCACTACGACCTGCGGCTCGAACTCGACGGCGTCATGAAGAGCTGGGCGGTGACTCGCGGCCCGAGTCTTAACCCCGACGACAAGCGGCTCGCGGTCGAGGTCGAGGACCACCCGGTCGAATACAACAGCTTCGAGGGCACTATCCCGGCCGGCGAATATGGCGGCGGCACGGTGATGATCTGGGACCGCGGACGCTGGACGCCGGACGGCGATGCGCACAAGGGTCTTGCCAAAGGCCACCTCATCTTTGATCTCGACGGCGAGAAGTTGCAGGGCCGCTGGCATCTCGTGCGCATGCGCGGCCGGCCAAACGAGCGCCGCCAGAACTGGTTGCTCATCAAGGCCAAGGACGAAGCGGCTCGCAGCGGGCGCGATGCCGATATTCTGGAAGAAGAGCCGCAATCGGTCGCCTCCGGCCGCTCGATCGAGGAGATCGCCGGCGGCAAGGGCAAGAAACGCGTCTGGCACAGCAATCGCCGCGCCGGCGGCGCGTCCGATCCGCCGCCACGATCGCAGCAGGCATTCAAGGAAGAGCTGCGCGCTTTGAGAGCAAAGTCGCCTGCGCGTGCAAAGGTAAGTCCCCTCGCCCCGCGAACCGGGGAGAGGGGAAAGAAAAAAACGTCAGGCGATGGGGAGACTGCCAAGCGCGCGCGGCTGCCTGACTTCATTCCGCCGAGTCTCGCCATGCTGCACGACACCGCGCCGCGCGGGTCGGGATGGCTGCACGAGATCAAATATGACGGCTATCGCATCGAGGCGCGGCTCGATCGCGGCAAGGTGCGGCTATTCACCCGCAACAAGCAGGACTGGACGCACCGCTTTGCGCCGATCGCCGATGCCATCGCCGCGCTGCCGGCAGACACAGCGCTCATTGATGGCGAACTCGTGGTCGAGGACCAGAAAGGCATTTCCAGTTTTTCGCTGCTGCAGAGCGATCTGAAAGACGGCCGCGGCGATCGTTTGGTCTATTGGGCGTTCGATCTTCTTTATCTGGACGGCCGCGATCTGACCCGCTTGCCGCTGGTCGAGCGCAAGGCGGCGCTGAAGAAGCTGTTGGGCAGGGCGCGTGGCGGGCCGATCCGCTATGCCGAGGATTTCGCCGACGACGGAACGCTCATCTTGCAGCACGCCTGCGAGATGGGGCTGGAAGGCATCGTCTCCAAGCGGGCCGATGCGCCATACCGCTCCGGCCGCTCGGACAATTTCGTCAAGAGCAAATGCCACGACGAGCAGGAATTCGTCGTCGCCGGCTTCACGCCATCGACGGCGATGCCGCAGGCAGTCGGCGCGCTGACGGTGGCGTTCCATGACGACGGCGAGCTGCGCTACGCCGGCCGCATCGGCACCGGCTATACGCGCGACACCGCGCGCGACCTGTGGAAGCGGTTGGAAAAGCTGCAGGTCGCGCGGCCGCCGGTCGCGCTGCCGAAGACCGAGCGGCGCAAGAACGTCATTTGGGTGAAACCGGAAGTCGTGGTCGAGGCGCAATACCGCGGGCTGACCCATGACGGCCTGCTGCGGCAGGCCGCCTTCAAGGGGCTGCGCGAGGACAAGCCGGCGCGCGAGGTAGTGCGCGAGACCCCGGTTGCCGCGGCGGCACGGCGGCAAAGAGTGCGCCGCTCGGGCAGGTCTGCGGCCGGCAAGTCCGCGGCCGGCAAACCGGCGGCCGGCAAGTCTGTGGCCGGCAAGCCCGCAACCGATCCCCCGTCGGCGCGGCGTACGCCGCCGCAGCCGTCGATCGGCAGCGTTCGCCTGAGCCATCCCGATCGCGTCTATTGGCCCGACGTCGGCGTCACCAAGAAAGACTTGGCCGAATATTACGTCAGCGTCTGGGAGTGGATGAAACCGCATATCCTCGGCCGCGCGCTGGCGCTGGTGCGCGCGCCGGAAGGTGTCGGCGGCGAGACCTTCTTTCAAAAACACATCGCCGAAAGCGTGAAGTCGTCGCCGCTTCGCCACGCCGTGCCGGGCAAGGATCACGACGTGATCGCGGTCGAGACCTGCGACGATCTCGTTGCGCTGGTGCAATCCGGCGCGCTCGAAATTCACACTCGCGGCTCGCGGCTCGACAGTTTGGAAACCTGCGACCGCATCGTGTTCGATCTCGATCCGGGACCGGGCGTCGGCTGGGACGAGATTGTCGCGGCGGCGCGCGAGACCCGCGACCGGCTCAAGGAGCTGAAACTTGAATCGTTCGTGAAGCTTTCAGGCGGCAAGGGCATTCACGTCGTACTGCCGATCGCGGATGCCGAT
>DATJTL010000358.1:0-3441 GCA_035503415.1 Xanthobacteraceae bacterium | reverse complement strand
GCGTAGCGGAAGAATTCGATCAGCAGGCGCGCCAAAAGCGTCTTGCCCACGCGTGGGCGCGGCGATGCGATGATGTAGAGCGGCGTCTGCTCCGCCATCACTGTTCACTCGAATTTCGAGCGGCTGCGGCCACGCCTCGGTAGACGCGGCTCGGCTCGCCCCGAGGCGGAGGCTGCGCGCTTAACGGACCACCTGCACGCGCGGATTCGCCGGCGCCGCCGCGGCAACGATGTCATTGAGCTTGATGCGGTCGTATTCGGCCCAGACATTGCCGAGCCAATGGCGGACATAGCCGCGCAATACGAACGAATAATTGGCGGCTTCGCCCTTCGGGCCCTTGTTGGCGACGAAGGTGAGGAACGGCACCGAGGCGACTTCAACCTGCTCGTAGGCCATCTCGTTGAGCTTGGGGATGGTGATCTCGACGGCATCCTTGAGCTTCTTGAAATAGTTGGAATGCGTGGCTTGATCCCATTCGAAGAAGCTCGTGTTGTTGAAGTAGTTCTTGACCAGAAAATATTTGGCGTCGGCGGTGAACTGCGAGGTGTCCTCGATCTCGTTGAGCGAGGCGATCGAGGAGCCGAGGATGTGAAAGACCACGAAGGTGATCTGCCCCTTCTTGACCGCGTCGAGGAAACCGATGTCGCGCAGCGCGCGCAGCGTCGGCGACAGCAGCCCCGCGCGCACGTCGATGACCGTGACGCTGGCGTCGGCGCTCTGCAGCGTGTCGAAAATCCGCATCTGGTCAGGGACGGAGGTAACGTCAACGATGTCGCTGATGTCGGGATGAAACCGTTTGAGCGTTCCCTTGGGGGCTTCCGAGTCAAAGGCACGCGTCGGCGTGTGGTGGGCGGTGAAATAATCGAGCAATGTACGCGAGACGGTCGTCTTACCGACGCCGCCCTTGTCCGCCCCGACCACAATAACTGCTGGCTTCGCCATAGTTCATCCCTCGCTGACGCGCCGCACCAGGGTAGGTTACGCTGGAGTTGCAGAGCAGCCAAGTCGGAAGAAGTTCGTTCTGCACAGCCAAAGCCCGGTTTGGAACCGTCAAAGGGCACTATTGGTGCGGACTTCCGAGCAATCCCACTACCCGCCGCGCGGGCCCCATGGGCCGGACGGCTGATCGGGCGCTGTGGTTGTGGCGCCGGGCGTCGCGGTGTCATTCTCCGCGCCCTCGGCCGAACCCCAGGGACCGTCTTCCGGCGGCTGGTCGCTCTCGGCGCCGGCGTCGGCTTCCTCGCCAGGCGGCGGCAGCTCGATCGGGCCGGGATCGTGGCCGCCGGCATATTTGACCAGCGCCTCTACCCGATTCTCGACCGTCGGATGGGTGTCGAACAGCTCGCCGAAGCCCTCACGCGGATTGTCGACGCACATTTCCATGACCGCGGAGGTCGCTCCCGGTAGTTCGCCGCGGCCCTCGATCTTGCGCAGGGCCGAGATCATGGCATCGGGATTTTGCGTCAGCTCCACCGAGCCGGCGTCGGCGAGATATTCGCGCGAGCGCGACAGGGCCAGACGGATCAGGAAAGAGAGTACGTAGGCGAGGGCAAGGAGGCCAACTGCGATCAGGATGGCAAGCCCGGCGCCGCCACCGCCGCCTTCGCCCTCGCGCTCGCTCGAGCGCGAACGGCCAAAGCGGAAGCTGTTGTAAAACCACAGGCGCGCGACCAGCTCGGCGACAAAGGAGATGGCGCCGGCGATGATCACCGCGATCACCATCATGCGTACGTCGCCGTTGCGGATATGGGTCAGCTCGTGGCCGAGCACCGACTCGACCTCGGCGTCGTTGAGCCGGTCGAGCAGGCCTGTCGTCACCGTGATCGAATATTGCTTCTGGTTCATGCCGGTGGCGAAGGCATTGAGCGCGTCGCTGTCGACGATTTTCAGCTTCGGCATGGTGATGCCGCGCGAGATGCAGAGATTTTCCAGAAGATTGTAGAGCCGCGGCTCCTCCATGCGGGTGACTTCGTGCCCGCCGGTGATGGCGTCGATCATGCTTTGATGAAAGTAATAGGCGATCGCGATCCAGGCCGCCGTGCCCAATGTCGCCACCGGCGCCGCGCTGATCAGATCGTTGAGCGCGAGCTGCATCAGCGTATCGAGGTCGGCATTGACCGAGAGCGCTTCGGCGACGAGCGCGCCCGCGTAGACGAGCACGTAAACGAGCACGAACAAGCCGGCGAGCAGCGCAATCGAGCGGTGCCGGTTCGACTGGATGTGGGTGTAGAGACCGTAGGCGGCCATGCCGTGCTCCGCTCATTCCCGCGCGGGCGGGAATCCAGTCTTGGGTCCCTGCCGATGCGGGCACGAGCGGGTATCGATGCCCGATCTCGTACTCATTGCATTGAGCCTAGAACTTGGCATTGAGCCTAGAACTTGACCTGCGGCGCCTGCATCTCGGCTTGGCGGTCGGTGCCGAGATCGAAGAATTCCTTCGGCGCGAATCCGAATGAGGAGGCGAAGAGAGCGGCGGGGAAGCGCTGGATGCCAGTATTGTATTCCTGCACCGCGTTGTTGAAGAAGCGCCGCGAGGCGGCGATCTTGTTCTCCAGATCGGTCAGCTCGTTTTGCAATTGCTGGAATTCGGTATTCGCCTTCAGGTCGGGATAGGCTTCCGACAGGGCGAACAGCTGGCGCAACGCGCCCGAGAGCATGTTCTCGGCCGCCGCCTGCTGGGCCGCCGGCGCCGCCTGGGCGGCGACCGCCGCATTGCGCGCCTTGACCACCTCGTCGAGCGTGCCGCGCTCGTGCGCGGCGTAGCCCTTCACAGTCTCGACCAGGTTGGGGACCAGGTCGTGCCGCTGGCGCAATTGAACGTCGATATCGGCGAACGCCTGGTTGACCCGCTGCCGCATGGTGATCAGCCCGTTATAGACGCTGATCGCCCAGAGAACGACGACGACGATCACGACCAGAATGATGATTGTCGAGGTACTCATGAGGGCGCTCCTTGAGGTGTTGTTTTGGGCGTTCCTTTGGGCATTCCTTGGGGTCCGCGACCGCAGGTGGAATCATAGCGGGAAAATATGACACGCGCGAGCCGAGCCAAGCTTCCCTGTGCTTAAGGCACCGGAAGTCGAAGTTGCATATAGGCGCTCCCGCGGCGGTCGTTAAGGTTAGCACCCGAACAGCGTCGCGCCGTTTCCTCTTGTCGTTTAGGATTACTCTAAACGACGAGACAGCCTGGTAGGCGCCATGCCGAAACATGATTTCGGCCACCCGCCGTCCGGCGGTGCGGACGGCGAGGCGGCCGTGAGTGAAATGCAGGCCTTTGCTGCGGTCCTTCATGATTCGCGCGATGGGACGGCTGCCGCACTTGGTTCGCTGGTTCATGCCGACCAGCTTGAGCGCGACATTGCCGAGATCGAGCGCGCCAGCGCCGCGCTGCGCAAGGCCGAGCCGGCGCTCGAAACCTGGACGGATACGCCAGCGGACGCT
>DATJTL010000357.1:0-30596 GCA_035503415.1 Xanthobacteraceae bacterium | reverse complement strand
AAAGTCCCAGGGCGCCCAGAACGGCAATATCGCGGGATGCGCGCTACACAACCACCAAAGCACGATAGCGGCCGCGAAAAGCGCGACGTAAGCGATCTTGGCGACCGGATTGGCCAAGTCTGCCAGTTCGGCCGTCATCTGATCTATTGTCACGGCGATATTGATTCCGAATGCAGGCCGCTGTTGTACAGCCTCCCGGTCTGTCGCGCATGCGGCAAGCGCGCGAAAGGATGTCGCAGCCCAGTTCCGCGAAGTTCTTTAGCTGCGGCAGATGATCTGCGCCGTGCTGCTGGACGTCGATCTGTGTCCTCGAATATCAGGAGATCGCAAGGCAGCACTTTCGCAGCATCCGATACTGAGTGTGGTTTGCGCTCCTTGGCCAACCACTGCGCAATATAGGAGAGTGAAATGGTGGCAGGTTTGCGAGTTCGGGGCCGGCATTTTCGTTTCCCCCGGCCACATTGCCGCGTGCTCCCCCCTGCGACGAACTGCTCGAGCCCCTGCCACAATTGCGACAGAGCTAGTGCCTCAAATGGTCCGGGGGCCACGCATCAAATCGAAAACTCGTTGCAAATCGTGACTTTCGGTGAGACTGCGACCAGGCTATTGGCCCTGGCCAAGCCGGTCGCCAGTTCGATTGAGGCGACAGCTTCTACAAGCTGTGTAGCCGCCTTTATCCGCAGCGTGGAGCACAAGTCGATCAGGCCGTAAGCGGACCGATCATCTGGATTGTTCTGGCCATGATGAGCGCACTCGCCTTGATTTAAGTCTTGAATGATCTTCGAAGGCCGACGAAGCGATGGCAAACAAGGAGTCGACGATGACGAAATGCACCGCCCAATCATTTCGGCAGCCCAATGGACCGGCCGCGAGCATCGGCCGTTGTCTCGCGGTCGCGGCGCTACTACTGTGCAATGCGGCAGCGGCGGCAACGACGGCCGGCATCAGTGTGGACAAGCCCTGGATGCGTCTGATCATCAGGACACGTCCGGCTGCTGGATATTTCACGCTCCACAACGATACCGGCGCGCCGATCACGCTAGTCGGGGCATCGGCAAGCGCCTGCGGGATGACGATGTTGCACCAGACCAAGGAGGTCAATGGCGTCGAGGAAATGCTTCCGGTCAAGAGTATCGCAGTGCCCGCGCATGGCACTCTCAGCTTCGCGCCAGGCGGCTATCACATCATGTGCATGTCGCCGGGCGCCGCGATCGCGATCGGCAAGAAAGTGCCCATCACGCTTAATTTCGCTGACGGAAAGACGGTGACGGCACAGTTCACGGTGCAAGGTCCGGGCGGAAAATAGCGGCAGGTTCCGCGCCGCTTCATCGCGCTAGAGCGACGAAAGGACCCGCCGCCACCAAGTGTTGCTGCCGGCTCCGGCGACCATCCGCTGCAAGTCCTCGGTGGTGCCGGCGAGGCTGCCACCGGCCGTGGACAGGTGGGTGAATATCAGCTTGATGTCGCCACTACGATTGAAGACATACACTGCTGCGCCGTGGGTCACCTCATAAGGATGGCCCGGACTTGCCGGGTGCACCGAATAGGCGACACGATACCGCTTCGCGAAGGTCTCGAGCTGATCCGGTGTGCCGCGCAGGCCAACCACCTGCGGGGCGAACGCACCGGTATATTGCTTAAGCACGGGCACCGTGTCGCGATTGGGGTCGACAGTGACGAACAGCACGCGCACATCGTCGGCCCGCTGGCCCAGCGTCTTGAGCATCCTGGTAATGTTGGTCAGCGTCATCGGACAAACGTCCGGGCAATAGGTGTAGCCAAAATAGACCAGGACGATTTTGCCTCTGTAGTCTGCAGCAGTCACGGTCTTGCCGTCAGAGGCCCGCGTCATCGTGAAATTGAGTGGCGGCAGGGCGCCAGTCATGTCGGTCGAACTCCAGGCCAGCGCCGCCCTTGGTGCGAGCAGCAATGCGGCTATCAAAAGGCCCGCCAGAATGGCTCCGCAGGCCCGCAGGCCCCGGTCGATTTTGCAAACGGGTGACTTCATTGAAGGATTCGCCGTCGTCGTTTGTCGAGGCGCGGCTCCGCGCGCCGATGTACACTTCACTTTGCGGCTCCCTGCAGAAGATGACCCATCGCTCTCGCGCCTTCGCAAGCCCCGATGCTTTCCGCGCTCGGCAACAAATGCCTTCCTCGCGAAAATAAGCTTTGCGCCGCATTTTCGGTTTCCTTGTGGCTGCGACGCCGACGTGAACGTCACTTTTTGTCGCAGCCTCGGCACGCGAATGCTGCCTGAGTGGAGCACCACAACGCCAGGGCGGACGCTTTTGCCGCGGCTGCGCACGGCAGAAGCTGGCACTTCGCGACGCCGCAAATGACGATCCCAACCGACGCTATTGGAGGTACAGCGGACGTGCAGTCATCGAACCGAATCGGTCGATCCTGACCCGAAGCGGAAGTCACGAAACGGCATAACGCTGTGGCGCACGAGCTTATCCGTTGAAGCTCAGGAGCACTCTGGCGCCGCATCGGCGGCAGGGACGAAATGGCTTGCAAGGGTTGTCCGTAGCTCCGTCACCAACTGATGGGAGCGTGCCATTCGGAAATAACAGCGGTCATTCACCAATAATTAAGGATACTGTTATGCAACTTGAGGTGAGCGAATAGCTCTCGTCCGTTTGAACGCCGGCCTGAGATCAAATGCACATGCGGTGCATTACGGCTATGCCCAGATCCCTTGCACAATTCGACTCTATCGGATCGAACACCATTAAAACAGTGTTTGCCGAAGGCCTGTCGGCTTATAGGGCGGGCAGGTTCGCGGAAGCAGAAGGCGTTTGCAATCGAGTCCTTGAGACAGAACCAGATCACGCTGATTGCCGGCACTTATTGGGAGTAATCTTCTATCAGCGGGGCAATTACGCGGCAGCGGTCAATCATATAGCTTTGTCCCTGAAGATACGTCCACAGAATCTTCAGGCGCTCAAGAACCTAGGAAATGCTCTTAAGGCGTTAAAGCATCTCGATCAGGCGCTCGCGATCTACAATCACGCGCTTGCGATGAAGCCGGACGATGCTGAAGCCCATTTACACATAGGAAAGTTGCTTATGGGATTGGGGCGTCTCGAGGAGGCGCTGGACAGCTACGAGCGTGCCGTCTGCCTTCGAAAGGATTGCGCGGAGGCTCATTGCGATAAAGGCAACGCCCTATTCGAACTACGTCGCTTTGAATTGGCCATTGCCAGTTTTGGAGATGCTCTGGCCCTACAGCCAGACTACGTTGAAGCGCACAACAATCGTGGCAATGCCCTAGTTAAATTGGAGCGACTTGAAGAGGCGGTGGCCAGCTATGACAGCGCTCTCGCCTTGCGTCCGGAATACGCCGAGGTTCATTCGAATAAAGGAAATGCGCTCCTTGGGCTGAATCGCTTTGCGGAGGCGCTGAGCTGCTACGACCGCGCAATTGCGCTTCAGCCAGAGCTTGCAGAGACCTACTCCAATCGAGGCGATGCCCTCTACAATATGGGGCGTTTTCAGGAGGCGCTCGCGAGTTGCGACCGCGCCATCGTGCTGCGGCCACGCTGCGCGGAGGCGCACTCCAACAGGGGTAATGCACTTGTAGGACTGGCCGATTTTGAAGAGGCGCTGGCCAGCTATGGTCGGGCGGTTGCGATACAACCGGACTACACACATGCTCATTTCAACGAATCGATCTGCCGATTACTTATTGCCGACTTTTCGAATGGGTGGAAAAAATATGAATGGAGACGGCAGACAAACATAATAAGGGACGAAAGGCGCTTCTTTGCACAACCGCAGTGGACTGGCTCAGATGAAGTCGACGGCAGAACCATCCTAATCCACGCTGAACAGGGTCTGGGAGATACCCTGCAGTTCTGCCGTTATGCGCCACTGGTGGCTCAGCGCGCTGGGCGCGTCATCTTGGAAGTCCAAAAGCCCCTCAAGGCTTTAATGATGAGCCTTCCCGGTATTGCACAGATTATTTCATTTGGGGAGACGCTGCCTGCTTTTGATTTTCAATGCCCACTGCTGAGCTTGCCGTTAGCATTTGGGACCCGGATTGACAGCATACCTGCTGATGCACCGTACCTTTTTGCGCCGGAAGAAAAGCGTAACTTTTGGCGCGATCGAATCGGGCGGCATAAAAACCTAAAGGTTGGGTTGGTCTGGGCCGGCGCTGCGCGAAACCGTGCCGACCAGCAACGAAGCATCAACTTCGACTGTCTGGCAGCGGTCGTGCAGAGCGAGGGTTGCGAATTTTATAGTTTACAAAAAGGGCAAGACGCAGTTGAGCAGCTGCGCAATAGTCCTCTACGAGACCGCGTGATTGATTGGACAGATGATTTCCAGGACTTTTCGGACACTGCAGCGCTCATTGAACATTTGGATCTTGTTATCACGGTAGATACATCAGTAGCACACTTAGCGGGTGCGTTAGGGAAACCATTTTGGCTCTTAAACCGTTACAACACATGCTGGCGCTGGCTCCTCGATCGTGATGACAATCCCTGGTACCCCACCGCTCGACTATTTCGTCAGGACAGTGCACGGCAATGGGCTCCCGTGATTACACGAGTGTGCGCCGCACTCCATGACCATGTCCGCCGCTTTGGCTTGGATTAAGCCGCCTGCGGCATCCTGCAGGCTGATGAGCACATTTCATCATCCAGCGATGATCACTATTTGGTCGCGAACCGGGGCAAAGCCGACATAACGCCAACATCGCGAAACGACGCGAATGACCGGTCACGACGACGGTCCCGACCTCATTCCAGCACGAGTCTCGCCCACGAGATTGGTTCGATTGCCGATACTTCAGGCGTTTTGCGGAGGCACGTATTGAGATCCACTCGGGATGAATTGGTTGGTGTAGAGTTCGCTCGGCTCAAGCGGAGCGGAAACGCCGCCGTATTGGTGGAGGACGTCGATGGTAGACTTCCAATCCGCATCGGAACCCCAACCCAGCGGCTTGCCCATTGTGGCGGGCGTCAGCCAAAGCTTCCACGAAATTTCAAGTTCCCGATGTGTAATCGCCGGCTCGATGGTCGGCAGGTACTTTGCCACGGCGGCCACTGCTTCGTCGGGGTGCTGTCGCCCATGGAGGAAGCCTTTTAGTGTCGCGGGCACGAACGCGCGAACGAGGTCGGCGTCGCTCTTGAGCAGATCATCGTGTACGACGATACCGTTCGAGACCGCGGTTACGCCCGCATCAGCGAACCAGAAAATGCGGACCTTTTTCTTGCCGCGAATTTCGAGCGTCGGTACGTAACTCGATACGTAACCGCCGATGGCGTCAACTTTACCGGTAATGACCGCTGGCCCAATGCCAGCCGGATCGATATTGACGATTTGGACCTTCGAGGGATCGACTCCGGCGCCCTTGCAGAAGGCCGGAAATTGCTGGGTTACTGCACTGCCTGCACTGATTGCGATGGTCTTGCCTTCGAGATCCTTGGGCATCTTGATCGGAGAATCGGCGAACAACATGATGGCGGCTGGATTGCGCCGGAATATGCTGCCGACAGTCTTGATGTTCATGCCCTTGGAGTCGCCGTTGCCGACGACGTAGCCGTCGGAAAATCCGATCTGGCTCGCTTTGCTGGCGACCAACTGGGCGGTGCTGGCCGAACCTTTACCGGCGGTGATGAAGACGTCCAGCCCGGCGTCCTGGTAGAATCCTTTCTCGTGCGCCAGCATGAAACCCGCATTCGGGCCCTGATAAAGCCAATCGAGCGTCATCACCACTTGCTTGAGCGGACCCGCCGCGCGCGCCCGCAAAGACACAAACGGCGACGCCAGCGCTCCCGCGCCCAGGGCCGAGGACTTCAGGAAGTGACGGCGCGACATCAGCTTCTGTCGAGACGCACGAGAGCTCATGACTTCGCCTCCTAGGATTGGACCCGGATACAGCGACGACTTCCATGCGAGAGGTGTCGTTCACGCCTTCAGCAATAATCAAAGCAAATTGCGTGCCAGGAAACTCTGTTCCCGGCTTGATAGACGATGTGTTCAGCTATCAAGGGAGTGGGCGGGTACGCCCAATATCGCGACAAAAAGACAGAGACGGCGCGCCGTGTGAGCGCGCCGGTCGCGATCTGGACCACGATCGCATTCAAGCGAACGGGATCGTGGTCTAGTTGCTCCCGAACGGCAGGCGTTCGAGGTCGAGTTCAGCGCTCACGATTTGCCGATGCGCCTGGTCGAGATAGGGCTGCAGCTTGTCAACGCGCCGGCTGATCGCTGCAAAATCGCGTCGAAATTCCGGCATGACCGTCTTCACCGCTTCGTAGATGGTGGCCTCGTCGAGCGTCGTGAGCTGCCGGTCGCGCACCACGATTTTGCCGTCAACGATCACGTGGCGTACGCCGCGCCCGGCTTCGATGTGAACAAGCTGACGCGCCACGCTGTTCATCGGGGAGAAGGTCGGGTCTTTGGTGTCGATGAGCGTGAGGTCGGCCTTGAACCCAGCTTTGATGCGTCCGATCGTCTGCCCCATCCGCGCTCCGTCGGCGCCGCCTTCAGTCGCTGCGCGAAGCGCGGCGACCGCTTGCGGCGGACCGGGGATCGGATCGCTCACCGCCGCGAGCAGCGTGAACAGCTTCATTGCCACGAACATGTTTTGCGCATCCGAGCAGCTGCAATTGTCGCAACCCAGTCCGATGCGCACACCGGCGTTCTGCAGCAGCCTGATCGGTGCGATCCCGCATTTCATTTTAAGGTTGCCTTGCGGATTGAGCACGACGCCCGCACCGTGCCCCGCCAGCAGGTCGATCTCGCCGGGCGCGAGCCAGACGCTGTGGGCAAAGTTGAGCCGCGGATCGAGCACGCCCTCCTTGGCCAGCCGTTCTATCAGCAGCCCTGAATATTCCGGGATGGTGAGACGCGCCTGCAGCGCCATGCCACGCGATTCATAGATGTGGCTGTAGACCGGAATGTCGTAGCGGCGGGCGAGTTCGATCGTGCGCTGCATGATCGCGGTCGAGCAGCGCTCCGGCGATGACGGCCCGAGCGCCCACGACACGCGCGGCCGCGGCGGCGCTTTCAGCCGCGTCGCTTCGAAATGCCCAATGAGGTCAAGCTGGCGCTCCGGCTCGGTCGAGGTTGAAAGCAGTGGATGCAGCTCCGCCGGAAAGGTGTCTTTCCAGAACGGAATGGTTTCGATGCCCTTGCGGTCGGCGTATTGCAGGGCGAAAACCACGCGGATGCCGACCTGATCGTAGGCCTTCATCACCGCGTCCATGTGGCCTTCCTGATACGGGTAGAGCGTGAGCATGTCCTGGATGGTGGTCATCCCGGAGCGCAGACACTCCAGTGCGCCGAGCAAAGTGCGGGCGTAAACCTCCTCGGTCGAACGCGGCGGATATTGCGGTGGCAGTGCGTAGAGGCGCCATGTCTCCAGCGGCACTTCTTCGAGCGTGCCTTTGGCGAGCACGTCGTGCGAGTGGTAGTGCGCGTTCACGAAGCCAGGCAATATGAGGAAATCGCGCGCCTCGATCACCTCGACGTCTGGGCGTTCGTCGATCCGGTATGCTTCTGCGACGCCTGCGATCTTGTCGCCACCGATGGCGACGTCGGCGCGCGGCGGATCGTGCCAATCAGAGTCAGGGGTGAGCACGCGGCCGTGCCTCAATATCAGTGTGGTCCCGTTCGGGATGGGCTCTTCGGCCATGTCATGACTCGCTATCTGGAAGGAGCATTGTGCGGATTTGGGGCTTCGGATTAATTGCTCTCACGGACAGTTGACCGAGGTTTTTGCTGCGCGATCACGGCAACAATGCGCTGCGGCGTCAGCGGCAGGTCATGGACCTCGACTCCAAGCGGCAGCAGCGCATCGTTGACGGCCGAAACGATGGCGGCCGGCGGGCCGACCGCGCCGCCTTCGCCGAGGCCTTTGATGCCGAACTCGGTATAGGGCGACGGCGTCTGCATGTGCAGCACTTCGATGTCCGGCACCTCGGTCGCGCCGGGCAGCAAATAGTCTTGCAGCGTCGTGGCGAGCGGCTGGCCGTGCGCGTCGAACGGCGTGGCCTCATACAGGCACGTACCGATGCCTTGCGCCGTGCCGCCGCGGATTTGTCCGTCGACGATCATCGGATTGACCAACGTGCCGCCGTCTTCGACCACGACGTAATCCAGAATTTCGATGGAGCCGGTAGCCGGATCGACCGCGACGAGGGCGGCGTGCGCCGCGTAGGTGAACGTTCCGCTGTCGCGCGCTGCGCGGTAGCCGGCGGTCACGTCGAGGCCACCGGTATCGATCTCGGGCGGCAGCGTCTGCGGCCGCAAATACCAGGAGCGTGCCACCTCGCGCAGCGTGATGCTGCTGTTGCCGGCGGTGACGCGGCCGTCGGCGACCCGCGCCCCGGCAACGTCCGCCTGCATCAGCCAGGCTCCGATATGGGCGGCGCGCTGCGCCAGCAGGCGGCAGGCGGTGGCAACGGCGCCGCCGCCGTGCACCATCGAACGCGAACCCCAGGTCGAGGTCGAGTACGGCGTCGTGAGCGTGTCGCCTTGCACGACTTTGATCTTGTCGAACGCGACACCGAGAATCTCGTGCGCCACTTGCGCATAGGTCGTCTCGTGGCCCTGGCCGTGCGAGTGGGTGCCGACGTGGATCTCGACCTCGCCGTCCGGCGTGAGCTTCACATTGGCCTGCTCGTAGCCGGGCACGATCGGCCGCCCCCAGGCGGCGAGCACCGACGTGCCATGCGCACCCTGCTCGACGAAGAAGGAAATCCCAACCCCGATCAACCGTCCGTCCGGCTCGGCTTGCTTTTGCCGCCGCCTGACTTCGTCGAGGCGGATGGCGGCCATTGCGCGCCTCAGGCATTCGGGATGGTCGCCGCTGTCGAAGTGTTTGCCGACGATATTGTTGAACGGCATCTGCTCGGGACCAACCATATTGCGCAGCCGCACTTCGGACGGCTCCAACCTGGCTGCCCGCGCAACCGCATCCATGATCGCTTCGATGGCGAGGCAAACTCCGCTCCGGGCAACGCCGCGGTATGGCAGGATCGGGCATTTGTTGGTAGCGACCGCGGCGGAACGGCAGCGATACGCGGACAGGACGTATGGACCGGTCAGGAGGTTTGCGATTTGCGCGGCTTCCAGAGACGATGAAATCGGATAGGAGGAGTAGGCACCGGCATCGACATGGGCGACGCAATCGACGGCAAGAAGCTTGCCATCGGCCGTGGCATAGCCGGTGATTTCGTAGTGATGCTCCCGGCAATTGGCGTTTGCGGTCAAGCGCTCGCGGGAGTCCTCGAGCCAGCGCACCGGATAGTCGACCTGAAGCGCAAGCCAGGCGAGCGCGACTTCTTCACGGCAAAGCAAACCTTTGTAGCCGAAGCCTCCGCCGACATCGGGCGAGATGACGCGCAATCCGCCGTGCTCAATGCCGAGACATTCGCTTAATCCAGTCTGCACCGAGTGCGGAAACTGCGTCGAGGTGATCAGCGTCAGTTGCCGCAATCGCGCGTCGCGAAAGGCGATGCCGCCGCGGCCTTCGATCGGAAACATGCAATGGCGCGAGGTCCGGATCCGCTTGCTGACTTTGATGGCTGCCGCTTTGGCAACCTCTTCGATCGGCCCGCCCTCGCTGAACTCAACGAAAATGTTGTCGCCCCATTCGTCGTGAACGAGCGGCGAGGCGGTGTCGCAGGCGGCAAGCATATCGGTGACGGCCGGCAGCTCGTCGTAATCGAGAGCGACGGCACTGGCGATGTCCTCGGCCTCGGCCCGGCTGCGCGCCACGCACATCGCGACGATTTCCCCCACGAAGCGGAGTTTGTCGGCGGCAAGGATCGGCTCCGCCGAACGCTTGAAGCCCTTCAGCGGCGGCGCCGAGACGATCGGCTTCACTCTGATCAAATCATCCGCGGTGAAGACAGCGTTGCGCAATCGCTCCGGGATATTTACCCGCTTGAGCCGCGCGTGCGCGACGGGACTGCGCACGAAGACCACCTCGCGCATACCTGGGAGGTGGAAATCGCCGACATATTGCCCGCGGCCCCGCAGGAACCGCTCATCTTCCTTGCGCTTCACCGAGGCGCCGATTCCGTATTTTGCCATCAGATCTGCTCGGCGATTATATCCTCAGCCGGTGTAGCAAGAAGTTTGCCACAAGCGTCAACTCTAGCGTCACCTCTGGCGGCGAATTCGGGCCAGGGGCGCCGACGGATGGGGAAAATATCGCGCTTATTCGTCACATGACAGGACGTCACAAGACAGGACGTCACATGGCAGGACGTCACATGGCAGGAGGTCGCACGGCAGGACGTCACATGGCGGGAACTGAGAGGTCAATTTATATGAGCGATGTCACTGTCTGAGACAGTCAGACCGCCCCCGATAAAATAGCCCCAATCCCCGAACCGAAATTGTCTCACAAACACCCCCTGCGGCTTTCCGCACTGATGGCGCTTGCCGCCGTTGCCACGTTCACCCTCTCGGCCTCTCACGCGCAGACGCAAGGGACGCCCTGCGCGTTGGGCTATTCGTGCAACCTTGGCATATTCAACGCGCCCGAACCCGCCGCTCCCGGCGCGCAGCCAATGATCAACCCGCATGCCAAGCTGCAGCACGGCATCGACCGCAGTCAATTCCGCAAAGAGCTGAGTGACCACCCCGAGCTGATCACCAAAATGTCCTGGATGGTCAACGGCGAGATCGGCCGCAACGCGCCGCTCGACGCCAAGATCGTCCAGCTCGAAACGCTGTTCAACCGCGCCCAGACGCGCGGCCAATCGCTTGCGCGCAATCTGTTGTCGGTCACGGAAGACCCTAAGGAAGGCTACTACGCCGGCAAGAATGCGCCAGATGGCGGCACCTATAGCCCGGCGGCCGAGCCGACACCGGCCGAGGTGCAATGGTTCAAGGACCACGTTCTGAGCGTCGTCATGCAGGGCTCAAACTTGTCTGATCACGGCGATGGACCGATGACCGGCAACGCCTCCGGCGACGTCGCGCGGGACGAAGTCAAACAGGGCATCTTCGGCTACAAGCTGGTCGGTGGCGATTGGTACTTCCGCGAAGGGCCGTTCGATCTTCCGTTTCCGCCTCCCAAGGACAAGGCGGCCTGAGCATGACCGCAGTAGTTACCTTGCGCCGGTTTTGAATATCCGCTGCCCGGTCGCCGACAGGGAATAGCCGATATAAAAGACGCGCTCCGTTTCCTAGCGATGATGTGTTACGTTCGTTTCGTCGCATAAGGAGCGAGCCCGTGAGGCGGCTGGATTCTGTCAGGTTGGTCCTCAGTGTGCCGGCAGCCCTCGCGTTCGCTGATGGCGTGATCAAATGAGGCGACGGCAGCTCATGGCGTTTGTCGACGCTGCCATTGCATGGCCTCAAATGTTGCTCGCAACGACAACCAAGTCCATACTTTGCGGCATTTCGGTTCTCGCTGTCGGCATTGTGGCGACGTCCGCCGGCCATGCTGAACAACGGGCCAACAGCAATCGTCTTTCGCCCGGCGCCGCTTCGTCAAGACATTCCAATGGCGAGGATTGCGAAACCAGCATCCAGAAGCTCGATGCATCGCAAGCCGAAGGCGAGGAGCGGCTCGCCGAGAAGAACGAAGTAATCGAGCGCTGCGCCACCCAGTACAAGAACGACAAGATGATTGGGAGGCTGGTGAACGAATGCGCAAAGTTTGAGGAACAGGCGGTCGTGAAGCAGCAGTCCGTCGCCGAGTGCCAGCTTGCCGCTTTCAACTATGCCAACGCCTTGCACTCACTCAAAGCAGACTACGGGAAGTAGGCTCTCGACCGTACTTTTGCGACCTGAGATCCAAATAGACTGGCTCCGTCACTTCGGCATTCGCCCTGCCATGTCGGCCATTGGGAGAGCAGCGGCCATCCGCGCAAGGCCGCCAAAGTGACGCGAATGCCCCTCTTCTACTAGTTACTGGTGTTGACAATGATTTGTTGCGCCGCAACGTGACCTCGGATTGAGAGTGTAAGCTGCCGGGCTATAGGTCAGCTTGTCGTTTGCCATCGGCCGCTCCGCCGCCGTGCGCATTAAATTGCTTGCCCCGTGGTGGCACTTTGGCCTAATGGGCGTGCAGACGTGTGAGCCAGGAGCCAGCGATGTAAGCGGAATCCGTGCACACGCCGGACCATCAGCCAAAGCCAAAGTCTTCATCTCCGATTCGCGCATCGGCGTCACTCTCACGGATCGGTTTGGCGCGGCGCCGAAATCCCCCGGCTTTAAGCCGCTGATCTGACGAGTTCGAAGCGGGTGGCCATGCCCCTGCCGATGCTGGCGTACCTGGATCGTGTTATGAGGACCGCACCCACAACGGAGGAATAGCGCACTGGCTGATCGTCGAGTTGCGCTAGGAATGAGAAATGTTCGAGTATTTCGACGACAACTACACCTGGAACATGGCCGTCAATCTTGCGCTCGGCATGGGCGCAAGCATCGGTGACATCGACGATGCCTCGCGCGCACTTAGGCCGCTTTCAAAGAATCGCGACGATGCCGCCGCGGAGAAATTCTTCGAGAGTTGGGTGGCGCTTGGCAACAAATTCAAGCGTCAGGCGGCCGCGGACGAGGCCCGCGGCCGGCTATTGAGCGCCGGAGCAAAATATCGTCGCGCCTTCATCGCACTTATCCAGGCCGAGCGGATGCAGCGACCGGATTTTGCGCCCCGCAAGCAAGCCTACAGCGAAGCGCTCGAATGCTTTTCCCGTTTTTTATCCTCGACGCGGCAGAATTGCCGGCGCGTCGATGTGCCTTATCTTAACACATCGCTGCCCGCACTTTTGGTCGTTCCGCCGAATGCGAGCGATAGCACCCCGTGCATGGTTCACTTTGACGGCCTCGACGTCACCAAGGAAATTATCTATCTGGTCGGCGTGCCCGGTGCACTCGCCGAGCGCGGCATTGCCACGCTCGTTGTCGACAACCCCGGTGTCGGTGAATCACTGCGGCTGCGCGGGCTGCATAACGGTCCGGAAGCCGAAATTCCGGCGAAAGCAGCGGTCGATTTTCTGCAATCGACGCCAGGCATCGACCGCAATCGTATCGGCATTATGGCGCTGTCGCTCGGCGGCTATCATGCGCCGCGTGCTGCTGCCTTCGAGCCGCGTTTCAAATGCTGCGTCGCGTGGGGCGCCAATTACGACTGGGGCGAAACCCAGCGGCGGCGCTATGAGTCGAAGGATCAGCGGCTGCCGGTGCCGCACTACTGGGACCACGTTGGCTGGGTATTCGGCAAGTCTTCGGTCGAAGACGTGGTCGCAGTCTCCGAGAAACTGTCGCTCAAGGGAATTTTGCATCGGATCAAATGTCCGATCCTGTGTATCCATGGCGAGAACGACCGTCAGATTCCGCTGAGCCAGGCCAAGCAGCTGATCGCCGACTGCACCTCCAGCCCGAAAGCCGAGCTTTACGTGCAGATGCTGGCCGACGGCGGCGCCGAGCATTGCGGCGTCGACAACGTCGCTCCGACGCGGGAAGTCATTTGCGACTGGATCGCCGAAGTGCTGGGCGGCAACTTGGCCGGCACGACCTAAGGCTGCCGCGATTGATATTGCCGCAATAGCGCGCGACCGTAGTCGTTGCCGTTTGGCGTGCGCACCAGCGCATGCGCGTGTCGACGGTTATAACCAGTATTCGGCAATGCCACTCCGGGCTGGTGATAGAATTCTATAAAAATCACCGGGCTGTAGATCCGATAGTAGAACGGTGCGACCGGATCGAACCGCCCAATCCAGGCGAAGATCGTTTCGCCGAAATGCTGCTTGATCTCGTCGAAGCGCAGCTGCGCATGCGCGAGCGGCAGCCGATCAGTGTAGAGTTTGAGCAGATTGAGGAGCAAAGCTGTTTGCGTCGGCGTCATATCGGGCGCGCGCAGGCCATCATACGGGATAATGACGTTGTCCTTGAAACCGGATGCGAACCCGTCGAACGGCAAGTCACAGCCGATGGTCGCGGTGGCGCGTTGCTCGGGCGTCAACGCGCCCATGAATGCATAACCCTGCGCCTCCTCCTCGCGCAGGACCGTGACGCCCTCATACTTCCCGGATTCCGCCGTGACCGGTTCGGAGCCTAGCAGCATCGGCGTCAGCACCATTTTCTCGCCAAGCACGAAGCAATTGATGTTGCAGTGATGACCGTCGATCTGGAAGCCCCACGGTGCGTCCGCCGACGGCGTGCCGAAGATGCTGATCCAGTAGAAGAACTCGCCGAACTCATCCGGCAGTCCGGTGAGTTCCGCCAAATGCTCGTTGAGCCGCATGGCGTTGCGGGCGGTCTCATAAGCCCGCGCGCCGAGCCCGACACGCATGATCTGGTAGGCGAGGTCGAGCTGGCGATCGCTGAGCTCGGCAAGGCATAGCCCGTGGCGCATCACGTTGCGGTGGATATTGCTCCAATGCCGCCACACCTCGCTGTGCGCCGGAAAGCTCACCGCAGCGCGCTGCTCCGCGCCAAGCGACGCCAAAAATTGCTCGGCGGCCGTAAGCAGCTTTTGTATTGGGGCGCCGGTCGCGCGCAGTGGGAACAGGTCTTGCTGGGGCGCGCCGTTAGAGGTGAGCCCATTGAACTCGTATTGCAGAGATTGCCGCCAGGTTGCGAACAAATCCTGCAGCGGTTGCGAAAGCTTGCTCTCGTCAACCCGTGGTGGCGCGCGGCGACCTTGGTGATTGAGCGCGAGAGTGTCAGTCATCGTTTGTCTTCTATCACGACGGCAAAAGCCACAGAAGCCGATTACCCGTTGCGGGGCAATTGCCCATCGTTCTACCCGACATCTGACGTTGCGCGCCGAGGGCTGTCCGCCAGCCGCTGCGATGGACAATAGAGTTTCGCACGGACATAATTTGCGTCAAACCAGTGTGCCGCAAAAAGCGCGCCGATCGAGGGGGAGACACCGTGAACGCCCCAACCAGTGACGTCCGCGCCGCGAAACCGAGCATGGACCCGGCCGAGTGGAAGATCCGTGTCGATCTCGCCGCCGCGTTTCGTCTTGCCGCCATGCAGGACTGGGACGAACTGTTATTCGCGCATTTGTCGGCGCGGGTGCCAAACCATCCGAACCAGTTTCTGATGCATCCGGCGGCTATCCTGTTCGAAGAAGTCACGGCCTCGAACCTGCATAAGCTCGACGAGAACTGCAATCATGTCGAGCCGAGCGATGAGCTGCCGCACAAATTCGCCTTTCCGTTCCACAAGGGCATCTATGACGCCTTTCCGCAGGCGCAGTGCGTCATGCACCTGCACACCAAATACGCGACCGCCGTGGCGATGCAGGACCAAGGTCTTGTTCCCGGCAACCAATACGCCATGTGGCTTGGCCCGGTGGGATACCATGATTATGAGGGCCTGCTCTCCACCGACGACGAAGGCCGCCGACTGGCCAAGAATTTCGGCAACAAGCAGATCGTGCTGCAGCGCGGCCACGGCTTCGTGCTTTGGGGGCACAGCGTGCACGAAGCCTATATGCTGGCGTTCCTCGTTATCCGCGCCTGCGAGACGCAGGTTCGCTCGGCAGCAGGCGCGGTCAAGCCTTACGTGCCGCCTCAAATGGTGCTCGACGCCACGGTTGGTCAAGCCACGATCATCACCGACGGCAACCAGCCCTTCAACCAAATGACCTGGCGGGCGCTGCTTCGCAAGCTCGACCGCGAAGCGCCCGACTATAAGACCTGAGCACTCCTTTCCCGGGTGCCCGCATGGCGCCGCACGGTGGTTTGCCGACGTCGGCGCATCCAATGAATATGGAGATATCAATGTCCGTCATGGAGCGCAGCGTCACCGAAACGACGCTGCCGATCTATCATCGCTCGATTGACTGGGACGCGCTGTACCGGCGCTATCCGGTGCCGGACGTATTCGCACGAACACGCTGGAAGTGGTCGGCCGATGAAATCCGCAATTTCCAGAACGAGCAGTTCCTCGATCTGATGAAGACCGGTTGGCAGAACGGGTTCTACAAGCGGCGCTGGAGCGCGGCCGGGCTTGAGCCGGGCGATATCAAGACCATCGACGATATCGTCAAGCTGCCCACCTTCGACTCCGGCGACATCAAGAAGGATCAGGAAGAGAATCCGCCGTTCGGCCTGATCAACGGCGATGTCGACAAAACCATCCAAACCCAGCCGCTCAAAGTGCAGACGAGCGGCGGCACCACCGGAAAGCCTCGTCCGACGCTCTACGCTCCGGTCGAGTGGGAGCTCAACGGGCTGACCATCGCGCGGGTGTTCTACATTTGCGGCGTGCGGCCGGGCGACCGGCTGCAAATCCCGCACACCTGCTCGCTCGGTAACGCCGGCTGGTGTGCGTACAAGGGCGCGCACGATTACCTTGGCGCATTGCCAATCACCACCGGCACCGGAGCGGTCACGAGCTCGCGGCGGCAGATCGAGATCGCGCAGGAATGGGGCACCAATGTCTGGTACGTGCGCCCCGAATACGCTACCCAGCTCGCCAAAGTCGCACGCGACGAACTCAAATTCGACGTGCGTGCCTTGAAGACAAAATTTCTCGGTTGCGGGCTCGGCCCCGACACTGAGAACACGTTTCGAAACCAGCTCGAAGATTTGTGGGGCTGCAAAGTCTACGACATGTACGGCACGCACGAGATGGGCATGGGTGCCTTCGAGTGCCAATACCAGAACGGCATGCACTTCCACGAAGACTCGACCTACTTCGAGATCGTCGGCGTTGAGGACAATAAGCCGGTCTCCGACGGCGAAATCGGCAACATGGTGTGCACGATCCTGCATCGGCGCCAGCAGCCGATGATCCGCTTCAATCTGCGCGATCTTACGCGCATCGTCGCTACCGACCGCTGCGAGTGCGGCAGCTGCTTCCGCCGCATGCAGAAGATGCTTGGCCGCAGCGACACCATGGTGCGTATCCGCGGCGTCAGCATCTGGCCGCAGGCTTGCCTGCCGGCAATCAAGAGCGACAACCGCACGACCGGCGAATGGCTTTGCATCGCCGAACGCAATGTGCGCGACGGCGTCATCCGTGACGAGATGACCATTAAGGTCGAGGTGCGCGACGATGCATCAAGCTGGGACGGCTTGAAAGACCATATCGAGAAACGGCTGCATTCCGATCTCGGGCTCAAGCTCAACGTCGAGCTTGTTGCGGAAGACGCGCTGATGGAATGGTCGAACCGCGGCCGCGAAGGCAAGCCGCATCGCATCCTCGATCACCGTTACGACAAGAAGTAAGCGCCGTGCACTATTTCGATTGCCATTCGCATTTCTCGACGCGCGCAGGGCTGCACCACCGCACTGCCGAGGAGCTCGCCAATGCCGAGCGCGTGTTCAAGCGCAAGCGCACCTTTCAAACCGAGGCGGAAATGGCGGACGGCTTTCGTCAGCGCAACGTCCGCACCATCCTCGACATCTACCGCACCTGGCGGATGACCGACGAAGACGAAATCCGCGCATCCAACGACTATGCGACCGGATTCGCCCGTGATCATCGCGACGTCGTCTACGGTAATTGGCTCGCCGCCAACCCGGCAATGAAGGATTTTTGGCTGAGGGAATTCGCCCGGCTCATAGCCGCCGATTGCGGCTTTCTCGGATTCTGTCAGAGCCAGAACAGCCTGCGGTTCCCACCCAGCGACCCGATCTGGGACCCGTTCTACAAGCTCTCTATCGAAGCCGATGTTCCAGTGTTGTTGATGACGGGGCTCACCGGCATCGGCCAGGGCATGCCGGGCGGCATGGGTGTCGTGCTCGACGACGGCCATCCGCGCCATGTCGATCTGGTCGCAGCAAGATTTCCGGAACTGAAAATCCTCGCCGGCCGCCCGGCTTGGCCGTGGCAGGACGATATGATCGCGATTCTTTTGCACAAATCCAACGTGCGCTACGAGCTGCACGGCTGGTCGCCGAAATATTTCACGCCGGCCTTGAAGAAGGAAATCGGCGGCCGCCTGCAAGACCGCGTCATGTTCGGTTGGGATTGGCCAACTCTTACGCATGAGCGACTGACCGAGGATTGGCGTTCGCTCGGCTATTCCGAAGAAATCTATGAAAAAATCTTCCACCGCAACGCCGAAGCGTTCTTTTCCGGCGCTGGACCGAAGTGATGGACAAATCGATGCAGGACGCGGCGACACTCGCGGCAAGACTGAGGCAGACAGCAACGACCGACACGGTGTCTGCGGCCGACCTTGCAACGCTGGTTACCGACATCTTCACGCATTGCGGCATGCCGCGAGCCGACGCCGAAGTCGGCGCCGAGGTCGCGCTCTGGGCGCAAACCCATGGCTCGGATTCCCATGGCGTCGTACATTTGCCGCTCTATACGCGTGGCCTGCTCGACGGCACCATCAAGAGCAATCCGGCCATCGCCACGACGCAGGCGCTGCAGTGCTCCATGGTGATGGATGCCGATCATGCGCTCGGCCCGGTGGCGAGCCGGCGCGCAATGGACCTCGCCATCGGCATCGCCGAGACCTACGGCGTCGGCGCCGTCGCGGTACGCAATTCCAGCCATTTCGGCGCTGCGGGCTATTACGTCGACTATGCCGCGGCGCAACGCCTGATCGGCTTGGCTTTTACCAATGCAAGCCCGGCAATTGCGCCGACCGGCGGCACCGAAGGCTTGTTCGGCACTAATCCTATCGGCGTCGGCTTTCCGCTGCGCAATGCCGAACCGATCATCGCCGACATGGCGACCGCGATGGTGGCGCGCTCGCGTATCCGCCACATGCTCGCAGGAGGGCAAAAGAGCATTCCGGAGGGCTGGGCGCTCGATCCAAGCGGACGACCGACCACCGATCCGGCCGAAGCGGTGAAGGGCTCGGTGCTGCCGATCGGCGGCCCCAAAGGCTATGCGCTGTCGTTGATGGTCGAAGCGATATGCAGCGCCTTGTCCGATGGCGAGCCGGGGTTCCAGGTCACCTACGAGAACGTAGTGAAGCGGCCGAGCAACATCTGCCATTTTTTTCTTGCGCTCAATCCGCAAGGCTTTGCCGGCACCAACGCCTACGAGGGGCGCATGGCGCATATCGCCGAGATGGTCGGCAAGGCCAAGCCGATGCAAGGCGCCGAACCGCCCCGCCTGCCCGGTGCACGCGGCCACGCCGTCAAGCGCAAGGTGGCGGACGAGGGCATCGCGATGTTCGATAATCTGCGCGCGGCGCTCAAGAACGTCGCCGGCATGATCGAAGCGCGCTAGTGGAGCGGCCGCCGTCCCCGATCATCGGAACAGCAGGTGCTCGATCGTCAGTGAGACCGCCGGCACGTAGGTGACGATCTGCAGCGCAATGATCGCCAGGATCACGAAGGGGATGAGGCCGCGATACAGCGTCCCCGACGGCGTCTTGAACAGCGCCTGGATGACGAAAATGTTCAGCCCAAACGGCGGATGGAACGTGCCTATCGTCAGGTTCATGACGACGATGACGCCGAAATGAATCGGGTCGACTCCGAGCGAAGCGGCAACCGGCGCCAACAGCGGCGCCAGCATGATCAAGCCCGAGGCCGGATCGAGAAAGCAGCCGATGAACAATAGAAACAAATTGATCACCAGCAGCACCACCCAACGCTCGGAATGCATGCTTGTAATCACGGTGACGAGGGCCTGAGCGATGCCGCTGATCGTCAACAGCCACGAATACAGACCTGCTACCGCGACGATGATGAAAATCAGCCCCGTGAGATACATCGAGCGCGCCGCGGTTTCGAATATGTCGGCGAGCGTGACCTCTCGATAGATGAAATAGCTGACGACGATGGCATAGACGCTGGCGACACCGGCCGCTTCTGTCGGCGAGAATACGCCGGAATAGATGCCGCCGATGATCACGACGATGGCGCCGAGCGACCAGATGCCGTCGCGCGTCGAATGCAGCACTTCTCTCAGCGAGAACCGCCCAGTGTCAGGAATACCTGCCTTTACTGAATGAAAATAGATGTAGGCGCCAAACAAAGCAGCGAGCAAAATGCACGGGCCAATGCCGGCGGTCCAGAGCTGAATGATCGAAGTATCCGAAGCAATGCCGTAGATGATCATTGCGATCGACGGCGGGATCAGATTGTCGAGCGCGCCTTCGGAAGTAATCAAGGCAGCCGCGAAGCTCTCGCTGTAGCCCACCTCGAGCATTTTAGGATAAGTCAGCGTTCCGATAGCGGCCGTCGCCGCAGTGGTCACGCCCGAAGTCGCGCCGAACAAGGCGGCAAAACCAAGCGAGGTGTAAGGAACGCTGGCGCGAAAGCCCCCGATCAGCGATCCAACGAACCGCAACAGCCGTACCGATATGCCGCCACGCGACATCAGGCTGCCGGCAAAAATGAAGAACGGCACGGCCAGCAACGCATATTTGTTGAGGCTGTTGAAGATATCCTGAGCCACCACGGTCATCGGGATATCGTAGAAGCCGATCAGGACGACCAGCGAAGTAAGCAGCAGCAGGAGAAAGATCGGAAAGCCGAGCAGCAGCAGCACAAACGGCAGGATCGCCATTACCCAATACATCGCCGCACCCTGCTCACTCGAATTTACCGCTGATATAGGACGGCAGCCGCACCAACGCCGCCGCGGCCATATAGCTAAAGCCGAACAGCAGCGCCGAGTGCGGGATGACCAGCGGAATATTGGTTCCGGCGGTGACGCCGTGGGTGAGGTAATGAAGTTTGACCACCGTCCACGACTGGGCCGCGGTGTAGACCGTGCAGACAACCAGCGCCAACGCGATGCAAACTCTGATCACGCGCTGCACTGCGCTCGGCAGCCGGGAGAACAAGAGGTCCATGTTGAGATGCGCGCCGCGGTAGGTGATGGCGCCGACTACCAGAAAAACAATCCAGATCACCGTGAAGGTGAGAGTTTCTTCCGCCCAGAAAATCGGCATACCGAACACATAGCGGCCGATGACGTTGACGAAGTTAAGCACAACGGCCAGCAGGAATAGGATGCCGGACAGCACATGCGGAATTCTGATGAAAACGAACTCTTCGATCTGCCGTCGCCGCGACAGGGTCTTTGCGTCCGACATCTCCCTACCCTCGCGTCCGCGCGCAGACCGTCATCTCTGCCGCGCACGGCGGTATTGCCGTTCGTCGCCTGGCGGGATTGGGCCGCAGCGTCCCGCGCAGCGATGATGCTCCGGCCCGTTTCGCACGAAACCTACTGATATTTCGCCGCCAGCGCCTCGGTCTTGTCGTAGAACGCCTTGAGCACCGGATCGTTCTTGGTGACTTCTGCGCCGATCGGCTTCAGTCGCTTTTCAAGCTCGGCCTGCTCGGCCGGCGACAGGTGAACGATCTCGCCGCCGCGGCTGAGCCAAACCTGGCGCAATTGCGCAACTTCGTCGATCGCCGTCTGCCGCGCCCACGGCTGGAGCTTGCGCGCTTCATTGACGACGATCTTTTGTAGATCGGGCGGCAGCTTATCCAGCCACGGCTTGCTCAGCGCACCGAATGAGATTAGCAGCGTGTCGTGCGTTTCGAGCAGCGTTTTGCCGACATTCTGCAGATTGAAGTTGGTGAAGATCGACATGCCGCTCATGGTGCCGTCAATCACGCCGTTCTGCAGCGAGGTGATCATTTCCGGCAGCCCCATCGGCACCGCGGTCGCGCCAAGCGCGGCCATGCGCGCGCGTTCAGCCGGGGTCGCATTGACGCGAAGCTTCATCCCTTTGAAATCATCGAGTGTCCGCAGCGGCCGCTTAACCCCGAAATAGAGCGATTCCGCCGCAACCGCGAGATTAACCCCGACCAGCCCTTTGGCCTCGGCCATGTGCATCACGTAGTCGTTGTATTCCGGATCGGCGAGAACCTTATTGGCCTGCTCGGTGTTCTTGAACAGGAACGGAATGCTGAAAACGCCGAAGCGCGAATCGACGCCGGTAAAGAAGTCGGCCGGGTTTTCGTAGCCCTCGATGGTGCCGAGCTGCAGGCCTTCAATCATCGCCGATGGACTGCCGAGCTGCCCGCCCGGATACACCTGCACCTGGACGCGGCCATTGGTCGCTGCCGGCAGCACCTCCGCGAGCTTGTGGCCGAATTTTTCCTGCATGTCGCCGCGGGTAACGACGGCCCATTTCAGCGTATATTGCGGCGCGGCAACCGCCGGCATACGCGCGGCCGCAATGGCAACGAGAGCCGCGAACGCGCACGCCATCAGCGCAAAAACTGCCCGAACCTTCATGATGTCCTCCCCGGCCCGCGGCGCTGTTGTTTAGTTTCGCCGCCGCGCGAATTGACGTAAGATTGTCGGCTCAAGACTATCCCAGCACGGATTGCTGTCAATTGCGGTTCGCGATCGAGAACGCATCGCCGGGCTCGACCGTTCGCTGTAACTAAGGAGGAGGAAATCGATGAAGGTTGGAATTGTCGGATTGGGACGAATGGGAGCGGCGATCGCCCATCGCTTGCGCCAGAACGGCGACGACGTGGTGGCGTGGGACGCTAGGGTCGAAGCGAATGAGGCCGCTGCCGCCGGCGGCGTCGCCATCGCCGCCAGTGCCCGCGCCGTTGCCGCCGCGTCCGACTTCGTCATCTCCATTATCACCGAGGACCATGGTGTGCGGCGGATTTACACTGCTGGCGACGGCTTTCTCTCCGGCGATGTCGGCGGCAAATTGTTTATCGAGATGAGCACGCTGCAGCCGATGACGGGCCGCGAACTGGCGCCGCAGGTGAATGCCGCCGGAGCTCGGCTGATCGATTCGCCGGTGCTCGGCACCATCCCTCAGGTGCGTGACGGCAAACTTTTTGCACTGGTCGGCGGCCGCTCCGAGGATGTCGAACGCGCCCGACCGGTGCTGGAAAAATTGACACGCCGCATCGCCCATATGGGGCCGAACGGCGCTGGTTATGCTATGAAGCTTGCGGTCAATCTCGGACTCGGTGCCTACATCCAGGCGATCTCGGAATCGCTGGCGCTCGGCTTCAAACAGGGCCTCACGCTCGACCAGATGCTCGACGTGCTCCAGGAAGCGCCCTACGCGAGCGGCTGGCTCAAGAGTAAGATTGACATCATCAAAGGTGGCAAGGCCGAGATGACTCTCGATATTCGGACGCTGCGCAAGGATTTGATGTCGGCGGTGGCAACCGGTGCGCTCAGCGGTGTGCCGATGATCGTCTCGGCCGGCACCCTCGCCTCTCTCTCGGCAGCAGTCGCCAACGATTACGGCGGCGGCGACCTCGCCGAACTGCCAAAGTTTCTGCGCGAATCAATGCTGCAGAATTTCGTCTGAGTGCAGTCGCGGTGACGTCGCGACTTTACGTCGCTGGTAGCGGATTGGGATTTTGGTACCGCGGCGATCGCAGCGATACACTGATCCGCATGGGCCGAGTCCAAGTTCCGAGCGCCCTTCGTCGTCGAAGGCGAGCCAACCAAGCTTGCGAACTGACTTGCTCACGATGATGCTCACGAGATCCATGACATTTCCTGCGTTCCAAAATCGGCGCGCCTCGACCTTGTTGACGATCGATTAGCCGCGAAACACGCTCTGCTCAAAATACAACAAAACCTTTCGCGCCGCACAATGTCAGATACTGGCACTTGACGGACATCAGATCGGCTCAGGGCGACGTCTGCTGTTGGGGGCATAGCGGACCCTGGGCTTTCATCAGCCAGAAGCTCGATGCATCGCAAGCCGAAGGCGAGGAGCGGCTCGCCGAGAAGAACGAAGTGATCAACCGCTGCGCCACCCAATACAAGAACGACAAGATGATCGGGAGGCGGGTGAGCGAATGCGCAAAGCCACAGCCGCATTGCAACTGCGATAGGAGCCGAGATGATTCGATTGCATCCTTCGGTATATTTCGGTATACCATACACTGGAGCGGCAAGAAACGAGAAAGAGAAGACGGCACAAAGCCCTCGGGACCTGCAATGCAACGCGCTCAAGTGACGATCACGCGACGGACCTTTCTTTCGCTTTCACAGGCCGCGTTGGCTTGCTGCGTGGCCGGACGCGAAGCACAGGCGGAGGATTTTCCGTCGCGGCCGATAACGCTTATCGTTCCGTTCACGCCCGGCGGCAGCGTCGACCTCATTGGGCGGCTGACGGCGGCGAAGATGTCCGAGAGCCTGGGCAAGCCGGTTGTGGTGCTGAACCTTCCCGGCGCCTCCGGCGCCATCGCCACCACGCGTCTCGTCAGCGCGCCGGCCGACGGCTATACGCTCGAAATCGTCACCCCGCGCGAGATCAGCACCGCGACGCTCGTCAACCCGAATATCACCTATGACGTGGATCGCGACTTTAGCTACATCGCGCTCGGCGGCAGATCACCGATCGTGGTCGCCGGCGGCCCCACGCTGAGAGACGCGAAGACGTTCGCCGATCTCATAACCGCAGGGCGCAATCGGCCCAAGGGACTGACCTACGCCACATCCGGCGTCGGCTCGCCGCAGAATTTTCTCGGTGAACTCATCAAGCAGCGCTACGGCATCAATCTGGTGCACGTGCCGTTCTCCGGCGGCGCCGGAGGACTGCTCGATGTTCTCAGCGGCAACGTGGATATAACCATCATTACGCTGTCCAGCGCGCTTCAATACATCAGGGCAGGCAAGCTGGTCGGCTACGGCATCGCCGACCCAAAGCGTACACCGCTCGCACCCGAAATACCCAGCCTCGCCGAGAACGATAAGTTAGCCGACGTCGACATGGGCATCTGGTACGGACTCGCGGGCCCAGCCGACATGTCTCCCGCGATCATGGCGCGTCTCAATCAGTCCTTCCATGATGCACTTAAGGACACGGCGGTGGTGGCGAAACTGCACCAGCATGCCACCACCGTCATCGCCGACGGTACGCCGGCCGACTTTGCGGCCTACGCACGTCGTGATGTCGCGTTTTATCGCAGCGTGGCGAAGGCGACCCACATGCAGATCGCCACGCCATCGCGCTAGGCCAAGGAGCTAGGCCAAGGAGCTAGACCAAGGAGCTTGTCATGCCTGATACCGTGACCGTGCTGATGCCCACCGGGGCGCAGCAAACCGACTCGATCTTGACCGCACCGCGCCCGGCCTCGTTGCGCGGCCTGCGCGTGGCGTTGCTCGATAATGGCAAGGAATTCTCCGATGTCGTCCTCGACGGCTTGGCACAGGCGCTCGCCCGCGACTTCGGGGTCACCACCATCAGGTTCTGGCGCAAGGGATTTCCGGCAAAGGGAGCGCCGTTCATTGCCGAGATGGCGGCCGAGTCCGACGTTGCCATCTCGGGGGTCGGCCATTGCGGCTCGTCGTCACCCTGGAGCGTCATCGACGCGGTCAATCTGGAAAAGGCGGGCGTTCCGGCGGTGGCCCTCATCAGCCGATCGTTCTGTCCACTGGGCCAGATTGTCGGCCGCGGCGTCGGACACCGTGGTCTGCCGATTGTCATGCTGCCGCATCCGATCGGCGAGGCCGACGAATCGCGCATCGCGCAGAAAGGCGTCGACGCCGCTGACGAATGCGTGCGGCTGCTGACAACACCGGCGGAAGCCGTCAATGCCGAGTTTGCGGCAAAGAGGTTCCCGCTCCCTGAGCACGCCGTTGCTCGCAGTTGAACCTGCGAATGCCGCCGCCCACCGCCAAGGGGAAATTGATGCTGGATCGAACTCAACCACCGACGATCAACGTCACAGAGCTGCCGAACTCGCTCGAGGCGGTGAACGATTATTTTTACGAGCGGGGGCTTACCGACGGGCTACCGATCATTCCGCCGACGCCGGAGCGCGTCGAACGCGTGTTGACCGGCATGAGCTGGCGGGAGCCGGATTCGATCGTGGGAGTCGTGCCGCCGGCAATGGGGGTGGCGACGCTGCGTGCCATCGCCACCAACGCGGTGATGGCGGGTTGCCTGCCGGCTTATTTGCCGGTGATCGTCGCCGCCGTGGAAGCCGTGCTGGAAAAGCAATATGGCTTGGCGCATCGGCAGACGACGACGCATGCCGGCGCTCCGCTTCTCATCGTCAACGGTCCGGTCATCAAGGAGATCGGGCTCAACTACGGCAACGGCGTATTCGGCCCGGGCTGGCGCGCGAATGCGACGATCGGGCGCGCGCTGAGACTGGCGCTGAGCAATATCGGCGGTGCCATCCCGGCAGAGACCGATTTCTGCCAGCACGCCCATCCCGGGAAATACACCTACTGCATCGCCGAGCATCAGGCCGCCAATCCTTGGGAGCCATTGCATGTCGAACGCGGCTTTGAGGCAGAGCAGAGCGTGGTCACGGTGATCAATGCCGAAGCGCCGCACAGCATGACGGAGAACGTGCAGACCGACCCCTTTGAAATCATGCGCACCTTTGCGGATACGATGGCGACGTTCGGGGGCAACAACCTTTATTCGCAAGGCAATCCGGCCGTCGTGCTCGGCCCCGAGCACGCCCAGCACATCGCCGCAGCCGGCTGGCACAAGAAAGATATCCAGATGGCGCTCTTTCAGACCGCCCGCAAACCCTGGGGGATCGCGAAGGATCACGGCAAATCGAAAGGACCGTTCTTCCCGAAATGGGTCAACAAGAGCGACCCCAGCGCCATGGTCCCGATCGTCAACGAGCCCAAAGACCTCATCGTGATCGTCGCCGGCGGCGCCGGCGGGAAATCGATGTGGTGCCCCACTGCAGGCGCGCAAAGCCTCGCCGTCAGCAAGGTGATCGAGCGCGGACCATGAGCGCAAACGATCGGCCGGATGTCTCGTCAATGCGAGTGACGAGGGCGCTGGCCGAGTTTGCCGCCGGCCTGACGGGCGACGATCTGCCTCCCGGCATCAGCGACAGCCTCGGCGACCTGTTGCTCGATTACCTTCGGGTGGCCTCGATCGGCGCCGATATGCCGTGGAGCGCCTGGTCGCGCGACTATGTGGCGGCACTCCATCGCAGCGGCTCGGCGCCGATATTGTTCGAGCCGCGCAGCCTCGATCCGGTGAGCGCGGCATTCCTTAACACGGTATATGCGGGGAGCATCGACGCTGACGACACCCATGTCGGTTCGATGCTGCATCCTGGCGCGATCGTCTTTTCTGCCGCGCTTGCAGTGTGCGCGAACGCAAACGGCGCCGAGTTTCTCGCCGCCGTGGCCGCGGGCTACGAAGCGATGATCCGCATCGGATTGTCGATCCAGCCGACGCACTTCCGCCGCGGCTTTCAAAGCACCGCCACCTGCGGCGGTTTCGGCGCGGCAGTTGCCGCCTCTCGTCTGCTCTACGCCGGCAAGCCGGAGGCCGAACGGGCGATCGCCGAGAGCATCGGCCTGGTGGCCTCGTTCTCGGGCGGGCTGACGCAGTTCTATCAGTCCGGCTCGACGGTCAAGCGCATTCATGCCGCACATGCCGCCGAGAGCGGCGTCGCCGCCGCGCTGCTGCGAGCGCACGGCTTTTCCGGGCCCACCGATATCCTCGAAGGCGCGAATGGATTTGCCCGCGCTTACGCCGATGCCTTTCGGCCCGACATTGTCACCGACGGGCTTGGGCGCGATTATCTGCTGCGCGGCGTGACGGTGAAAGGACACGCCTGCAGCGCGCGCGTGCAGGCGGCGGTCGAGGGTGTGGTTGCGCTGTGTCGCGAGCACGGCGTCGATCCCTCGGCCATCAAAGACCTCTATGTCGGCATTCCCTCGGTCATTCTTGGCCGCCTGACCATTCCGCATCCGGTCGATGTCCAGGCGGCGCAGATGAGCCTGCCGCATAGCGCGGCGCTGGCCGCGGTGCTGGCACCGAAGGCGGGCGAAGGTTTCGCGCTCAGCGTTTCGGACTACGAGCAGAGCCTCAAAGACCATCGCGTGAAAGATGTCGAAGACCGCGTGCGCTGCGAAGTCGATCCGCAGGTCGAAGCGGCTGCGACCGCGGAGTCGGTGCCGGCGCGCATCGTGCTGACGCTCAATTCGGGCGAAACTCGTGAACTTTTCGTCTCGGCGCCGAAGGGAAGCCCGTCGCGGCCGTTCACCCGGTCGGATCACGCCGCTCGTTTTCACAGTGAGCTGGAGCGCAGATGGTCGCAGCCGCGCCGCGATGAGATCGTCGCCGTCGCGCGGGACCTTCGATCCCTCCCCGATACGGGGCAGTTGGTCAGGCTGTTGAGTTGACGATGGCCGCCATGGCCGCGTACTGCGAAACTCGGCTGTTCTTTGCTGTACTTTGTTGTCATTCGAATCACGATCATCATTGGCCTGGAAGGGTATTATAGTCAGATGGCTGGTCGTCCCGCATCGCGGTCAAACATCAAGAAACGGGAGCTGAAAGCTCCCGCGGGCAATCTGAGAACGCTTGCCGCTCGCCATGCCAACGCGGGGACTGCCGCCGAAATGGCCCACGCGGTTCTGCGCGAAGCGATCCTGAGCAATATTTTGCCGCCGGGGGCGCGCCTGCGCGCCGACCAATTGGCAAAGGAGCTGACCGTCAGCAAAACGCCAGTACGCGAGGCGCTACGCAAGCTTCAGGCGGAGGACCTCATCGTCAGCGCGGGCAATGCCCTCACTGTCAAAGTCCTTTCGGAACGGCAGCTGCTTGAGATCTATTACACGCGCGAGGCGCTGGAAGGCATGGCCGCGCGGCTCGCCGCAGAAAATGCGGGAGCGCTGGACCTGACCACGTTGCGCGCTATTCTGCACGACATCGAAGCGGCGCAGGCGCGATCGAACGTCGCCGATCTGCGGCACTACACCGGCGAATTCCAGTTGGCGGCGTTCAAGGCCAGTCACAACGACTATCTCTATGGCCTGCTGCGTTCGATCCAGGAGAAAATCCGCACCTACCGGATGACCACGACCACGCTGCCCGGACGCGACGAGGAGATCGTCACTTACTGTCGAAGCCTGCTGCGCGCCATCGAGACGCGAGACCCCGACGAAGCGGAACGGGTGACCCGGGCCAATCGGCGCCGCACGCTGGAGCTTCGCCTGACGATGATGCGGAGCGGGCGACCGCCGGTACAGACCTAACCTAACCCTTTGGCGCTTAGCGGACATCCGATCGGCTCAGGGCGACGTCTACTGTTGGGGACATAGCGGACCCTGGGCTTTCATCAGGTCGATTCCGCTCCCTAAGCGCGGATGCAGGACTCCGCCAAACTGACGCGAATGCCGCAAAGCGGCACGGCCAGGCGCGGCGGCTCCCAGCGTCAGCATTCGGAGGGGTAAAACACTCGCTCCGCGCCTAAGGCATTTTTTGCCGATAAAACGAGCTACGCAAAAGCAAAACTTAGCAATTTTACAAAAGCCGGCTGCCCATCAGCTTCTTAACTTCTCAAGCCGCCGACACTCGCGGAGCTGCAAACGTTCATCCCGAAGCCCTAGTGCAGTTCCACAAACTAATACGCAGAGAAGGAGGAACGGCTATGACTCGCATTGGAACAGTCATTGGCGCGTTGGCGCTCATGATGTTGCCGCTTTCGACATTCGCCGCCGACGAGCCCTTGGTGGCTGGACCCGACAGCCTCACGTGGGGTCCCGGACCCGCCGTCTTACCGAAGGGTGCAGAGCTTGCGGTGATCGCCGGCGATCCAGGCAAGGAAGGCCCATTCGTGTTTCGCATCAGGGTGCCTGCCGGCTACATGGTGCAGCCGCACACGCATCCTGTGGATGAGAATGTGACCGTAATCTCGGGAACGTTTAACATCGCGATGGGAGACAAGTTCGACCAGTCGAAGGGCACGGCCGTGAAGGCGGGCGGCTTTTTAAAGAACCCGAGCGGAATGGCGCATTACGCCTGGTTCACCGAGCCGACCGTCTTCCAGGTGCATGGCGTCGGGCCGTGGGGCGTCTCTTACGTCAATCCGGCAGACGACCCGCGCAAGAGTAACTGATCGATCGATAACCTTGTCAGGGCCTGTTGTTGATCGCCGACGAGCAGATCGAATAGAGCGCTTTTTTGCCTCGCCGCTTAATGTCTGCTTCTGGCACTTGGCGGCAATGAACCCACGCGCCCTGGCTCCTTTTGAATATGCTTTCACAGGCGGCTGTTATGATGCCTCCGATCCAAGCAGCGATGTGGCGTAACCATTTCATCGTTTTCGCCAGGAAAGCCGCCTCAGTTCGCGCCCCCGCCTCGGCGTCGGTTGTTGTACCAAACATAGGCGTAGGGAGGCACAAAGCCGATAATAAAGCACAGGGCCGTGCCGGGATCTTTTGGAAGATTCCAGAGCGAAGGATAGAACCCGCGAGCGACGTTAACCGCCAATAGGACAACGAAAAAGCCGGTCATCCCGGCAGCTATAGCTCTTTCAAGATACGAATTTCCATTGGACATAACGGACCTTCGTAGTTGGCGGCCTCTTTCGCGTCCGAAACTCGCACTAAGCCGACATCGACGTGCGAAGCCGCAATGCCTGCCCGTTGCAGGCGATAACAGCGAGTCTAACGCCGGCTAGCACGAATCATTCTCATGATTCGCTCAATTTTCTCTTCGTGCCGCCGCGGCAACGGCGAACGGCAACGCGAAAAGCACTGCTGAATCAAAGTGAAAGTCACTGTCACAGTGACGTGACTTGACACTTATACAGTGACGACTAAATGGACACCATCTCGCTCGTGAAGGACGCCGCCGCGGGGGTGCTCACGGCAGCGGAGCGGGATGCGGTTCCCGCGGGCGGGTCGACACAACCCGCTCCCGGGCGGCTCTGGGACAACGCCCGGCCGGCATCATGACCGGTCTGCGACTACGTCGCTGGACTAGGACAGGCGGAGGCGGTTAACGACCGTTTCTTAGC
>DATJTL010000356.1:0-39269 GCA_035503415.1 Xanthobacteraceae bacterium | reverse complement strand
TCGGGCGGCATGATGCCCCAGAGGTTGGATGCCGACGGGTCTTTGGCCCAGACTTTCGGCCGCTGCGGATTGTCGCGATGCCACGGCCGCGGCTCGAAATAGCCGAGCTCTTCGTTCATGCGATCAAGCTCGGCGAACAGTTCGGTGATCAGACCGGCCGGACTGCGGTGATAGGTGAAGAGGTTGTGGCCAATGCCGTGCCGGCCGGGCCCCCACAGCAGCTTGTAGCCGTTGGTAGAAAGAAAGTCGCAGGCGGTCTGCATGTGGCCCCAATCGCGCAGCTCGAAGGCAGTGTGAAAGTGCCGGTTCGAACCGGTCTGCATCAGATTGATGGTGTGATGGTCCGATCCGCAGCGGAGGAACGAGAAAAAATCCCCCATCCAATCTGACTCGCGGAAGCCGAGCACATCGCAATAGAACTTGGTCGTGTGCTTGACGTCGGTGACGTGAAAGGCGACGTGGCCAAGCTTGTGCGGTACGATGCCTTTGGCCTGAAATTTCTGGTGCGCGAAATCGGCGCGCTTGAACACTTCCATCATCGTGCCCTTCGGATCCTCGAAGGTCAGCAATTCGCCGATTGAAGGCTCCGGGTCCTTCTTGCGTTCCGTCTTGATGCCGTGCGCCTGAACCTGCTTATCGAATTCGCCAAGGTCGTCGCCCTCGCCGAGTTGGAAACCGACGCGTACGCACTGCGGCTGTGAGCCTTTACGCAGCACCACCGAGTGATGGTCGACGGTGTTGGCCAGAAACGTCGCGTCCTTTTCCTTGGCGATGAGCGTCATGCCCAGAATGTTGACGTAGTAATCGGTCTGCTGCTCCACGTCCGGCACTTCATAGCTGGCGTGGGCGATTTTCTTGACGCGGATCATGCGGAGACTCCTTCAACCATCATTGATTTGAACACGGCAGCGAGCCGAGCACGTCGACCATTCTGGCGATGTCGTACCCGCCGAAATCCATCGCCATGAAGCGCTCGTAAAGCGGTATGACGCAATCGAGGATCGGCGTCGCCACGCCAACCTCTTTGGCCATGTCGTGGATCATCGGGAAATAGTGCTGCAGGCCGGGCACGTCGCCCTGCACCGGCGTGAAACGGCGCGCTGCCATCCACGGCGCGCGGATGCCGAATTGCGTCGAGCCGCCGGAGCCGGTGGTGATCGCCTTGATCATCAATGGCACGTCGACGCCGGCTTTCAGTCCGAGCGCCATCGCTTCCGCGGTCGCGGCGATGTTGATCGCGACCAGAAGATTGTTGACCAGCTTGACGCGGCTCGCCGCGCCGAATTCGCCGAAATACAGGCAAGAATCAGCGAAGCCTGCGACCGCGGATTCGATCTTCTTGCAGGCGTCGGCGTCCCCGGCGAGATAGATTACGCCCTTGCGTGCCGACACCATGCCGGGCGTCCCCGACACTTCGCCGTCGATGAAGATAGCGCCTTTCTCCTTCAGCGGCGCGATCTGGCGTTTTTTGTCCGGCACCGGATGCGAGCCGAGCTCGACGACGATCTGCCCTGGCCGTGCGCTGCGCACGAGCCCTTGCGGGCCCTGCACCGCATCATCGAGCGCGGCTGTTGAGGGCAAGCACGAGAACACGATATCAGCCTGGGCGCCGACATCCGCAGCCGAACGCGCGGGCACGCCGCCGATCTTTTCGAATTCGGCCAGCGACGAGCGTCGAAAGCCGACGACGCGAAAGCCGCTTTTAATCAGATTCTCGGAGATCGGCATGCCGATCTTGCCGACCCCCACAAAGCCGATGGTCGCCATGAACGTTCCTCGCAACGTTTCTTATGCCACTTCGATCGTCTGATCGGAGAGGTTGACGCGCAGTCCGAGCGTCCCCTCCATGATCGTCCATTCCTTGAGCTCAAAGGTGCGCAGCTTATTGACGAAGAACGGGTCGCCCTCGGCCAGTGCGCGGGCCTCTGCGGCGTCTTTGGCGCGCAGCACGGTCAGGCCAAGGCCGTTCGGCGGACCTTCGCCCTCCGACAGCGGACCCGACGCGAAGACGAAGCCTCGCTTTTCCAGACCGATCATGTATTCCAGATGCGCCGAAAGAAACGGCCTGAGCTTCTCTGGTTCTACGATCGGCTTCGAGAGCAGCACATAAAGCTTTTTGCGCAGCATCTTGCGCGTCATTTCGGCAACACGCTCTTCAAAAAACATGGCTCAGGTCCTGGACTTTGATCCCATAGTCCGCCGCCACTGCGGGCTGAGTCAACACTGCTGCGCCCGCGCCATGACCGCTCTAAGCGGACATCCGGGGTTTATGATTACTCGGCCTAAATGAGCCGCGAATTCAACGGTAGGCCCAGGAAGTGTCGGCCAAGAGCCTCGTAGATGGACAGTTGCGATTGCGCTTGCTGGGATACCGCGTGCATGTCGCGGAAGCGGCGCTCAAATGCGTTGCTCTCGAACACGGCGGTGGCGCCGGCGGCAAGATAGGTCGTCTCCGCGACCTGCCGCGCCTGCTGGGTCGCATTGATGCAGGCCATGCGCAGCCGCACCCGCTGATCGAGCGATATCGCGCCGGTTTGCGCCTCCAGCCAGGCCTCGTCGAGTGCGAGAAAAAGGAACGCGCGCGCCGCGGCGAGCTGCGATTGGGCGATGCCGACCTGCGATTGGATCACCGGATTATCGCGCAGCATCGTGGTCTGGCCGGTCGGCGTTTTTTTCTGCGCCAGCGCGCAGAACGATTCCAGCATTGCCCGCGCAATGCCGAGCGCAACGGCGGGAAAGCTCGCGCCAAACAATTGGTAGATCGTAAATGCATAGAGCGGGCCATGCTCGCGTCGCCCGGTCGCGTTCAGGGCGTGATAGTCGATCGAGTAGTCCTCGGGCACCAGGACATCGGTCAGCGTATAGGTGTTGCTGCCGGTGCCCTTTAATCCCATCACATGCCACACGTCCTGCCAGGTGGCGCTTTCGCGCGGCACGAGGAAGGTCTTCTGTATTGGCTTGCCGTCAGCGCCGCGGCGTGGCTGCCCGTCCGGCTCATGGATGTGGCAATGCGCGGCAAGCCAAGTGGCGTGTTTTGAGCCGCTGGCGAACGGCCAGACGCCGTTGACGCGGTAGCCGCCTTTTTCGGCGATCGCCTTGGCGTTGTTGGTGGGCCCCCAGGACAGCACGCCTTGCGGATTTTTCTTGAAAATCTCCTCGGCGACCTGCGGCTTCATGTTTCTCGACACCGTCGAGCAGACCGAAGTCTGCCCGATGCACCATGCGGTCGACGCATCGGCCGCGGCGATCTCTTCGATGGCCGCCACGTAGTCGACCACCGGCACCTCGTCGCCGCCATAGGCGCGCGGCACCAGCATGCGCCACAGGCGCGCCTCATGCAGGGCTTCGACGAGATCGGCCGGCAGCTCGCGGGCCGCCTCGATACGGGGCGCCGCGGCTGCGATCATCGGTGCCAGCGCCCGTGCCTTGGCGACGCAATCCACCTTTGTCCGCTCGTCCATTCCGGCGCACTCCCGACAAACCCGTGCGGCCATTCTTACCCGCCGCAGCAAGTGCGGTCCATCGGGGGAAGCCGTGAACCTTCGGACCGCCGCTATCGACTAAGTCAAAATGGCCCTCGCTCAGGCGGGGACAGGGAAGGGCTCCCAAGCGAGGTTCCAATGGATCGACGCAACATTGTGACTGCCGCCATCGGACTGGCCTGTGCCACGCCGCCGATCAGCGCCATCGCCGTGCAGCGCATTGCTGCCGACGCGGACCGGGCTGCCGCGGCTGAGGCAGCGGCGACCGAGCGTGCCAAGGTCGCCTACCATCTCAGCGAGCTCGACAAGGCCGCTTTCGTGCTTGGCAACATCCATAATCACTACGCCGGCATGGGTGGACCCGATCGCGTGACGATTGAGCTAGTGGTGCATGGCCCGGCGCTCAAAGCGTTCCATCGCGCTGACGCCGCGAGCGACATCGTCAAGCGCATCGAAGAGTTGCGCGGGCTCGGGCTTCATCTTGCCGCCTGCATCAACACAATGCATGCGGAGAACGTGACTCTCGCTGATTTGTTGCCCGGCTTCACCGTGGCCGAGAAGGGTGGCGTGGTGCGGCTCGCGCAATTGCAGTCGCAGGGCTACGCCTATTTGCGGCCCTAGCAGCGTGCCGACGGGCTGCTTGCTGGCGCGATAGTCACAAGGTCGGCGGGACAAAGTCTCCGTCCCGGCGCGTCGGCATTGATCCGGTCCGGCGCGACACCGATGATGCGACTCACTCTTCCCCGAGCATTTCCTGCCGCCGTCGTTCCAGCGCTGCCGAATAGCGCCGCAGCACGTAGGCCTCCGTCAGCAATCCGATGACGCGCCGGTCGAGATAAGAATCGACCACGGCCAGCGCCTCTGCCTCGGCGCGGTCGAAGGCGAGCACCGCCTCCTTGACGGCCATGCCGGGCAACAGCATCTCGTCCGAATAATGCAGAAAGTCCTTGATCGGCTTGTCCGGCAGAACCTCGGCCCCATGAGTTTCGGCGACCGGGATCAGACCGGCATAACGCTCGCTTTCATCGACCGCCACGACGTAGGCTGTAGAGCCGAGCGGAAACGTCTCGCGGAAAGCCGCTATATTGGTGGAGGCGTGCACCGTCCGCACGTCCTCGCGCATCATCTTGCCGACCGTCAGGTCCCGCATCCAACCGATATCGGCGGCGCTGCGGATCGTCTCGCCGCGCAGATGGAAGCGCCACGTCGCGAACGAATAGCCGAACACCTCGCGCGTCACCTGCGCCGAGATGATCACGGCGATGAGAACCAGCGTCGTCAGCCACAGATCGTTCGTCGTCTCCAGCGCGATGAAGATCATCGTCAGCGGACCGCCGATGACGGAGGCGGATAGCGCGCTCATGCCGATGACCGCGTAGGCGTTTGGATCGAAATAGCTGGTCGGAAACAGCGTGGTGAGCGCCACGGCGAGCAGATGACCACCGAGCGAGCCGATCAGAAGCGAGGAGAAGAACAAGCCGCCGCGGAAGCCGGAACCGAGCGAGGCGATGGACGCGAGGATCTTCAGTACGAAAACAAGTGCAACGGTATAGATCGACAGGTCGAGCACGCCCATGATGCGGAGCGCACCGTGACCGGACGACATCACCTGCGGGGAAATCATCGCCAGGATGCCGACCACCGCGCCGCCGGTCATTGTGCGCAACGTCGGCCGTAGCCGCAGGCGCGAGAACATCGATTCGCAGAGCGCTACCCCGCGCATGAGAATGATCCCGAGCACGCCGGCAAGCAGGCCGAGCAGGGCAGCGATGGCGAGGTCGTGGCTGGCGATCGCCATCTTCTCGGGGGCGACGACGCCGATCTCGGCGCGAGACAATTTGTCGTCGACCTCGAAGCCGAGCAATGCCGCAATGGCGACTGGCGCGAGGCTCGACGGCGAATAGCTGCCGATGATCAGCTCAAAGGCGTAGAACGCGCCGGCCAGCGGCGCGCCGAATGCGCCGGCGATGCCGGCCGCCGCTCCGCAGCCGACGAGAATGCGCAGGTCGCCGCGCCGCAGCCGAAAGGCGTTGCCGATCCGCGAGGCGATGCCGCTCGCCGCCTGCGTATAGCCGGCCTCCAGGCCGACCGAAGCGCCGACCCCGCTCGACCAGACCGTCTGCGCGGCGACGATCACGCTGCCGAGAAGCGACATGCGCCCGCCGTGCAGCGCGTTGGCTTCGATCGGGTCGATTTCGCGGTCCGGCCGCCAGCGCCTGAGCGCCTCGGTCGAAGCCCCAAACAGCAGGCCGCCGAACAGCGGCACGCACAACGCCAGAATCGGATTGAGCGTGAGCTGCGCCGACAGCCGCTCTGCTATTTCCCAGTGGAATGGTGTGGAGGCGTGATCGCCAGCCGCCAGGTGGAAGAAAATCTGGTGGAGCAGATCGACTGCCGCCCCCATTGCGGCCACAACCAGCCCGCCGAGCACGCCGACAAGCGCCGCCAGTCCGATGAGGCTTGATTCCCGCGCTCGGACCAGTGCGCGTAGGCGCCGCGGTATCTCGAATCGGTCGGCCACTGCAGCAATCAAGACGTATTGGCCATCGCTTGAGGTGGTTAAAGGCGTTGTCTGCCGGCGCCCGATTTCGGGGCGTCGGCACAAGATTTCGTCGGGACAGTGCGCCGCACCAGTGCTGGAAGGCAATTGACCCAAATGGGGCCGAAGTCAACCGTTTTGAACCTTTTTGCGGTTCGATCGCACACATCAGCGTCTGGGCAAGCGCGCAGGCACCATGATGAAGCGCAATTGGCAATGAACGAAGCCGAACAGCATTCCCCGGCGGTACCGGAACAGTCGCCAACAGAGGGCGTTAGTGGACGGGAGGGGTGGGCCTGGCGGCATCCGGACGGGCAGCATTCAGATATGGCTTTATTCGCAGGCAATACTTTGCCGCATCGAGAGCCCCATCGCCCGGCCGCTGCGGCTGAGTATCGCCACGAGCAGGCGGCTGCCGCGTCGCGCTCTGGTACAATCTTAGAGACAGACATTCCTGCACGCCTGGACGCGCTTTCGTTCGGGCGCTTCCACGTCATGGTTATCGTAGCGCTGGGCATTACCTGGATTCTCGACGGCCTCGAAGTGACGCTCGCCGGCGCGCTCTCCGGCGAACTCAAGCAGAACTCGGCCTTGGGCCTGAGCGACGGTGAGGTGGGGCTCGCCGGCAGCTGCTATCTCGCCGGCGCGGTGTTCGGCGCGTTCTTTTTCGGCTGGCTGACGGACCGTCTCGGCCGCAAGAAACTATTCACCGTGACACTCGTCCTCTACCTGTTGGCGACGGCCGCCACCGCACTGTCGTGGAACTTTTACAGCTTCGCCGTGTTCCGATTGCTTACCGGTGCTGGCATTGGCGGCGAATACACCGCCATCAATTCGACAATCCAGGAGCTTATCCCGGCGCGGTTTCGTGGTTGGACTGATCTTGTGATCAACGGCAGTTTTTGGCTTGGCGCGGCGATGGGCGCTGGTGGATCGATCGTCCTGCTCGATCCGCGGTTGATCAATCCGGCACTTGGCTGGCGGCTCGCATTCCTGATCGGCGCCACGATCGGACTCGTGATCGTGATAATGAGGATGTGGATTCCGGAAAGCCCGCGCTGGCTGGTGACGCACGGCTTCGCGCGGGCAGCCGAAAAGGTCGTGCGCGGGATCGAGGCGCAATTCACACGCGACGCAGCTCTGCAGCGAAACGAGCCCAAGCGGGTGCGGCTACGGACGCGTGATCACACGCCACTGATCGACGTTGCCCGCACGCTGTTTGTGACTTACCGGCACCGCACCATGCTCGGCTTGTGTCTGATGGCCGCCCAGGCGTTCTTCTACAACGCGATTTTCTTCACCTATGCGCTGATCCTGACTGATTTCTACCACATACCCTCCGATGGGGTCGGCTGGTACATCCTGCCGTTTGCAGCGGGAAACGTTCTCGGGCCGATTGTCCTCGGCCGTCTGTTCGACACCGTCGGCCGCAAGATCATGATCTCCTCGACTTATGCGCTCTCGGGCGCCATGCTCGCGGTCACAGCTTATCTGTTCAGCCAGGATCTGCTATCCGCAGGACAGTTGACCATCGCCTGGATGATCGTGTTTTTCTTCGCCTCAGCGGCCGCAAGCTCCGCCTATCTGACCGTGAGCGAAATCTTCCCGCTCGAGTTGCGGGCGCTCGCCATCGCGTTCTTTTATGCAATCGGCACCGCAGTGGGTGGAATTATCGGTCCCCTCCTGATCGGCGTGCTGATCAGCACCGGCTCTCGCGGCAGCGTCGCCGTCGGCTATTGGATCGGATCCGCTCTCATGATTGCGGCCGCCGTGGCCGAGGCATTGTGGGGCGTTGCCGCCGAGCGCAAGTCGCTCGAAACCGTGAGCCGGCCGTTGGCCTTCATCGATTGAAAAATAGGAAACGATCGTGCGAAAGGGATCGGATAATTCGGGTCGCACCATGGATGCCATCGACAGCGTGCCTAACGCGCCTCCCCCGCCTGTACCGGATTTGCGCCGCTGGGCGATCCTGCTCGACATCGACGGGAGCATTCTCGACATCGCGCCGTCGCCGCGGCAGGTTAAGGTACCGGGCGAGCTGCGGCGAACGTTGGTGCGCATCGATGAGCTCACGGGCGGTGCGGTGGCGCTGGTCAGCGGCCGCACCATCAGCGACATCGATCTTATTTTCGCCCCCTTGCGGCTTGCCGCGATCGGGGTTCACGGCGCCGAAATGCGCACCAGCGGCGACGCCGAGGTGCAAAAGCGGGTGCGGCCATTGAGCAACGCGCTCAAGCGCAAGCTTGCGGAAATTGTCGAATTCGCTCCGGGCATTTTAGTCGAAGACAAAGGCTATTCGCTGGCGTTGCATTATCGCCTGACGCCGGAAAAAGGGCCGGAACTGCTGGAGGCAGTCGCTAAAATCTGTGCGAACGCGCCGACGGAACCGGTCGAAGTTCTTCAGGGCAAGCTGGTCGTGGACGTAAAGCCCGCCGGGTACAATAAGGGCATTGCCGTGAGCGACCTGATGCGGCAGGCGCCGTTTGTCGGGCGCCATCCGATCTTCATCGGCGACGATACCACCGACCTGCCGGTGTTCAGCACTATTCCCAAGTTCGGCGGACAGGCCTATTCGGTCGGCGGGATCGTTGCCAAGGTCGACGGCCATTTCGACCGGCCCGCAACCGTACGCTCATGGCTCGCGCGGATTGCGACTCAAAGCGCGGCGTAATAATGCACGGCAGAATGAAGAAACACGGACTCGATCTCGCGGTTATCGGGAACGGCCGGACGGCCGCTTTGGTCGATCCGTGCGCGCGTATCGTCTGGTGGTGTTATCCGCGCTTCGACGGCGATCCGATTTTTTGCCGGCTCGTTTCCGGAGACGAGGAGAAAGGTTTCTCCGACGTCGTCCTCGAAGACATGGCGGAATTCCAGTCTGAGTACGTGCGTAATACCGCGATTGTAGCGACGGTGTTGACCGATACGCGTGGCGGCAAGGTGCGGGTCACAGATTTCGCGCCGCGGTTCCGCCAGTACGAACGCGTGTTTCGGCCGCCGCAATTCTGCCGCATCATCGAGCCGGTCGCCGGTCTGCCGCGCATCACCATTCGCATGCGGCCGACCAGCGACTACGGCAAGCCGCTTCCGCACCGTTCGCTCGGCAGCAATCATATTCGCTATTCGAATGACTCGACTGTGATCCGTCTGACAACGGACGCGCCGCTGTCGCTGATCGACGGTGAAGCGCCGTTCGTGCTGACTCGTCCGCTGCATCTGGTGTTCGGCCCCGATGAGCCGTTCGCCGGCGATTTGCACAAGACCTGCCGTGATTTCGTCGAACGCACGCACGATTACTGGATGGAATGGGTGCGGCGGCTGTCGATCTCGATCGATTGGCAGGAAGCCATTATTCGCGCCGCGATAACGCTCAAGCTTTCCAATTTCGACGAAACCGGCGGCATCATTGCCGCGCACACGACCTCGATCCCGGAGGCGCCGTCGACCGGACGCACCTGGGATTATCGCTATTGTTGGTTGCGTGACGCCTATTTCGTCGTGCAGGCGCTCAATCGGATCGGCGCGACCCGCACGATGGAGGAGTTCATCTCGTTCATTATTTCCATCGCTGCGAGACCGGATCAGGAGTTGCGCCCGCTCTACAGCGTGGTGCCGACGACCGATGTCCAGGAGCGCACGGCGCCCGATCTCGCCGGCTATGGCGGCGACGGTCCAGTGCGCATCGGCAATGCGGCGGTGGACCAGGTGCAGAACGACACCTATGGCAGCGTCATTCTCGCTGCCATGCCGTTGTTCTTCGACCGCCGGCTGCCGCGGCCGGGAGACGAGGGACTGTTCCATCTGCTCGAGTCGCTCGGCGGACGCGCCGCCAAGGTTGCGTTCGAGCCCGACGCCGGCATCTGGGAATATCGCGGGCGCCAGCGCGTGCACACCCATTCGGCCGCGATGTGCTGGGCAGGCTGTCAGAGGCTCGCGGCAATCGCTGCACGGATCGGCCTCGACACACGCGCAAAGTACTGGAATGCGCTCTCCGAGCCGATGCATGCCGAAATCCTCGAACGCGCCTGGAATGCCAAACGCGGAGCTTTCACAGCGGCCTTCGGCTCGGACGATCTCGACGCCAGCGTGCTGCTGCTGGCCGACCTCGGCGTCGTCGAAGTGGATGACCCGCGCTTTATTTCCACCGTCGCCGCCATGGAGCGCGAATTGGTGCGCGAAAAACACGTCATGCGCTATGCCAGCGCCGACGATTTCGGCATGCCGGTGACCGCGTTCCTGATCTGCCGTTTCTGGCTGATCGACGCTCTGTGGTCGCTTGGCCGGCGGGACGCCGCGCGCGATTTGTTCACCGACGCGCTGCAGCATCGCAACCGCTACGGCCTGTTGTCGGAGGATGTCGATCCGCAGACCGGCGTGCTGTGGGGCAATTTTCCGCAGACCTATTCAATGGCTGGTCTCATCCTCTCGGCGATGCGGCTGTCGCGCAGCTGGGAGGACCGCTACTGGCGCGGGTGATAGGTCGCCGCGCCGCGGGGTGACGAGCCGACCACTGGTTGCTTTACCGACCAAATATGGGGCGATTTGCTCCGCCTCCTGGTGGAACACGATAGAGACACAATTGTCCTGCGTGACTTTTGTCCGCGGTCGCTGCTGTTCCGTTATCCCGTCATCGTAAATTGCCTCGCCCAAGCTCGATTCATATAATCAAATTGCTTTAGCCCGAGCGCAATTCATATAATTCAGCCAAATGAACGATTTGTCCCCCAGCGCTCCGGCAACGCGCGAGTTAGCGCATTCCTTTCGCCGCAGTTTTCTCGGGGTTGAGCGAACGTACCGGCTGATTGCCGATGGCCTCGAAGTGCGCGAGGGCGGCTCGGTGCGGGTGGTGCCCTATCGCGACATCGTCGAAGTTCGCGAATACCGGTCCAAGGTGTTTGGCGCGCTCGCCGCCCAATTGCCGCGGCGCCTCGATTATGTGCTGCGCTGCCGTAACGGCGGGAAGATTGTTCTCAATTCGGTTCATCACGCGGGGGTCCGCTCCCGCGAAAACCGCTCGGCGAGCTGCCTCGCTCTGGTCGATGAATTGCGACGGCGACTAGCCGCTGCCAATCCGGATGTGAAATCGTTCAGCGGGCTAAGCTGGACCTACAAATTCGCCAACGCGGCCGATCGCGCCTCGTACCGGGTCGGCCTTTTGTTGTTCAAGCTTATCCGCCGCACCGATTTCGACCGCACTGCCAACTTTGCCGCCTGGGTGTTGCGCAAGGTCGGGCCGCGTCTGCGCGGCCATCGCACCGCGCGTGCCAATCTGGTCGCCGCTTATCCGGAAAAACCGACCGTCGAGATCGAGCAAATCCTCGCCGGCATGTGGGAGAATCTTGGCCGGCTTGCGGTCGAATACGTCAATCTGGACCAACTGATCGACACCGCCGATCCGAATTCAGGCCGCATCGTCGTCGCGCCAGGAACGCTCGAGACGCTCGGCCGTATCCGCGATGACGGCAAAACTGCCGTTCTATTCACCTCTCATCTTGCCAGCTTCGAGATCGGCGCCATCTGGGTCGAGCGGTTGGGTCTCGATCTGGCGATTTTCTACAATCCGTCCAATTTCGGCCCGCTCTCTGAGCAGCTCGCGGCCATGCAAAAGAACTCCATGGGCCGCCTCATTCGCTCGGGTCCCGATGCGGTCTGGAAAATCAGGGAGGCCATGAAAGCCGGGCTGCATCTGGCGCTGTTCGCCGATCAGCACTTTGCCAACGGCGTTGACGTGACGTTTTTTGGGCGCCCCTGCAAGGCCAATCCGATGGCCGCGCGTTTTGCTCAGTTGTTCGACTGCCCGATCCACGGTTTTCGCGCTGTCCGCCTGCCGGGCAACCGCATCTACCTCGAATTCACCGAGGAGCTGCAGATGCCGCGCGGCGCCGATGGAAAAATCGACGTTGCGGGCGCGATGCAGGCGATCACGGCGCTCATCGAAAGCTGGATCCGCGAGCATCCCGAGCAGTGGCTCTGGCTGCAGCGCCGCTGGCGGTAAGGGAGCGCGATCTCACCGGCAGCAAAAATCACGGCGCGGCGGAATATGAAATCCCGCCGCGCCGCAGATAGATCCGCATTCAATCGAGGAGTGATCGTCAGCCGGTCGGCGGCGCGATCTCGTCGAGGCTCCTCTGCCGCGCTTCGGGGCCCATCTGAGTCACCGACACTGCGGCGATGAACAACAGGATGGCGAGCGACACGAACACGGTCATCAGACCGAATCCATGCTGTACCCACAGAATGGTCGGCATGATGAAGGCGGTGGCGAGACGGCCAACTCCCGACGCCCAGCCGAAACCGGACGCGCGCGCGTTGGTCGGAAACACCTCGGAGCAGAAGATCTGCATCGAATTGCCGGCGACCTGCACGAAGAAGATCATGACGAAACCGGCCACCATCAGCTCCAGGGCGGTTGCGGCATTGGCGAACACGACCGCCATGATGCCGGCGCCGATGAAGGTGCACACCGCCGTGATCTTGCGGCCGTATTTATCGAGCGCATACATCATGAAGATGCTCGCGCATGGCACCGCGAAGTTCATCGCCAACGTATAGGTCAACGACTTGGTGATGGTGAAGCCCTTGTCGTGCATGATGTTGGGCAACCAGGCGCCGAGCCCGATGGCGACCCCGAAGAATGCCGTGAAACAGATCATTCCGGCGATGACGCGCATCGGGAACATGCGGAACACCACAGCAAATGGATCGCTACGGGTGTTGCTGGCGGCATCGGTCGATAACGGCTGGGTCGGGCCAGAAATACCGAGCCGGCCGAGCACCTTGATGGCATCGTCGCCGCGGCCATGGGTTGCCAGATAGCGCGGCGATTCCGGGAGCGTGAAGCGGAACACCCAAACGATCAACGCCCCAGCGCCGATAACCAGCCAGACGCCGCGCCACGCGTGATCGGAATTGGCAAACGAATTGCCAAAGAGGAGAACGAGTGCCGTGCCGATCGGCCACACGCAGGCACCGCCGATGAAATGCACGATCGCGAGAATGCGACCGCGGATGCGCTTGGGCGCATATTCGCCCGCGTAGGCGAAGGCGAGCGGCTGTTCGGCGCCGAGTCCCAGCCCGGCGATGAAGCGGCAGACCACCAGCAGCGTGATGCTCGGAGCCAGCGCACCGAGAATAGTAAAGACGCCGAAGAGAAGAAGGTTGAACTGGTAGATAAACCGGCGGCCGAACCGGTCAGAAAATTCGCCTTGGCCGGCGGTGCCGAGGAACATGCCGAAAACGCCTGCGCTACCCACCGCGGCGACTTCGGCTCCCGTTGCAAACTTGGATTGCAGGATCAGCGGAACGAGCGACCCGAACACGACGAAGTCGATGACGTCGAAGAAATAGCCTGCAGCGATGAGCGCGACCACGCGCCGATGCAGGGGAGATATTTTAGCCTCATCGAGCGCATTGCCGACGAAGCTTTCGATGGTTTGCTTGCTTGCGCCCGCCGCTTGGGCCGTGACTGTGGCCATGATGTCCCTCCCCGTGTTACGCCCCGGCCGCTTGGTGCGGCTCTTAGTGCGGTTACTGTGGCGAGGCGTGTCGCGACTGTCAATGCAGTCGCTTGTCAGGCGCGGCGCATCGTCGCGCGTTTTCCGCTCACGCACCCTCGAATTGCAGGATATTCAGGCCGGCGTTGGAATCGGTGAGATACATGATGCCTCGCGCGTCGACGTAACAATCGCACGATTGCACGACTTGCGGCCGGTTCGGGCGCGGATCATACATGCGCTCGGGATCGCGCGGTACGAAATAGGCAGCCTCACGCGGCTGGAACGGATTGGCGATGTCGTAGACGCGCACGCCGGCATTGTGCATCGTCACGAAAATATAGCGCGAACTGACGAACGCGCCCGGACGGTTCTCCCACAGATTATGCGGGCCGAAATTGCCGCCCTTCTTGCAGTAATCCGCCTCGTCGGGGACCGGCAGCGTCGCAATGCTCACCGGGTTTGACGGCACGCGCACGTCGAAAACCCACACATAACGGAGCCCGAGACTGCAATCGGCGAAGTTGGCTTCGTCCGCCACGACCAGAAGATTGCGGTCCGGTAGCGGCAGCGGCGAATGGGTACCGCCGCCGAACGGCGGGTCCCAGTTGCGGTGGCACACCATCTTGGGCTGCGCCGGATCAGCGATGTCGACGATCGCCATGCCGCCGTCGCGCCAGGCCGTATAGGCGAGATTGCCGGCCACCAGGCCGTGATGCAGCGCGTACCGCTTGCCCTTCGGCCAAACCGGCGTCTCGCCGCCTTCCTTCCACATGCCCGGCAGCCAGAACTTGCCGACCACGCGCGGCTTGGTCGGCTCCGCCATGTCGACGATGACCAGGACATGATCGGTAAATTCCGGCAGATGCGCGGAAACATAGGCGTAGCGCCCGCCGACATACCAGATACGGTGCGGGCCCAGTCCGCCGAGCGGCAGAAAGGCGATTTCCCGCGGAGCTTCCGGCTTGGCGAGATCGTACACGCGAAGCCCGGTGATGAATTTCTGTCCTTCGAGCGCGTCGCCCGACGTTCCCTTGAAGTATGCCTCCTGGCTCACCTGCATGGTCCACACGCTTGGCCCGTTGACCGCTAAGAGGAGATCGCCAAAGTTTTCATGGGTCGCGGTCTGCAGATGATGCGCGCGGGTGTTCGGCGGACAGGCGATGAAATCGACCGGCTTGGGATTTTTCGGATCGCGCACGTCGATAATTGTGATGCCGTTGGAAAAACCGTGGCCGATATAGGCGTAGCCCTTGTTGACCATGACCTGCACGCCGTCGCCGCGGCCGCCCTGGTCGGAATGGCTGAGAAATTTGATATTGCGCGCGGCGATGGCGTTCATGGATCGATCCCTCTGAAAGGAGCCAATAGTCCGGATGAGCGAAGGGGTATCGGGGCCAGGCTTGCACTCATATCCCGCATTTCGCTACGGTCACGCGGATTACGAGGAAAGAAACAATGGCGAATGTAGAACACGGCATGATCGCGGTCGACAAGATGGGCGCGAAAGTGCTGTTCCTCAATCCCGTCACCTACGACACCGAGGTGGTGATCGACGGCTTTCCCAAAACGGTACACGAACTCCTCATCGTGCCGGAAACCGCCATGGCCTATGTGCCGATTTTCGGCGACGGCATCCACGGCCGCAACCCCAATCCGCAGCATTTGCTCTGCGTCTTCGATCTGCACAAGCGCGCCCACGTCGCCACCATCGATCTTTCCCCCTACATCGCACCGCACACGCTCAAGCTCGGACCAGACGGCTTCATCTACATCACCTGTGAGAACAGCGCGGTGGTGGCGGTCGTCGATCGCGCCAAGAACAAGGTGGTCGAGGCGATCGACTCCGGCTCGACCAACGGCCATCGTCTGATCATCGCGCCCAACGGGCAGCGCCTCTACACCGAGAATGAAGAAGACGGCTCCGTCTCGGTCATCGACCTGCCCAAGCGCAAGCTGCTCGGCAAGATCAAGACGCCACGGCCGCTCGCCGGCATTGCCATTTCGGCCGACGGCGGCACCGTTGTCGCGGTTGACGACGCGCAGCCGACTTTATTTCTGATCGACCCAGAAGCCGGCAAGGTCCGCGACGAAATCGTGCTCAAGGATGTGCCGAAGGCGGCGCAGATCGCGCGTTACGCGCCGGACAACAGCCTCATCGGCGTCACCAGTCTCAACAGCGACACAGTGAGCCTGATCGACCCATCGTTCCGCGAACAGACGGCGATCAAGGTCGGCAGCCAGCCGATGGACATGGCGTTCCGCGGCGACGAATTGTTCGTCGCTTGCCAGGGCGACGGCTCGGTTCACGTCATCGACATTCCCAGCCGCCGCCACAAGCAAAGCTTCCAAGCCGGTACCGGCTGCGAATCGCTGGGGTTTTTTTAGTCCACCATCCGTCGGCATCGAGCCGGATTAGCGATCGATGATCCTCAACTCGTGGGCTTGCGGATCCACCTCCACCTCGGCGCCGTTCGGGATGGCCCCCGTAATATCCTCGTCGAAGCCGGCGAGCATCGGCACGTCGGCATGGGCCGCGCCTTGCGCGAGGATCGGGTTCACCGAATTCATCACCAGCGCCAGCGGTACGATGCCGCGCGATTTCATCTCGTAGAGCATCCACGCCGTGGCAACGCCGCCCTTGGCTTTGTCCAGTACGAGGATCTTGCCGACATAGGACTGGCCGGCAAGCTTGTGCGATGGCCGCGAGAATACGCCGGCAATACGGTCGAGATCGTACCGCGCGGAGAAGCCGTCATTTGCCACCAAGGCCGGTCCGCGCACGGCGCGACCCATGCTCTGCTGCGCTCGAAATATTTTGGCCGTGGCGCTCATCGCAACATCCCTGTCACTGCCGCATCGACGCAGGCCTCCATTGAACCGAGCATCGGCTGATAGCCATAACCGCCGAGAATGTTGACCAGCTTGGCACTGTTGGTGGCGAGACGATGCCAGCCGTTGGCTTCCGCGATCTCGCGCGCATAGGACTGGTAGAAGCACATTCCCGACAGCACGGTGCCACCGGCGCTTTCGATCAGCCCGGTGTAGCCCATGCGATCGCTATCAGGCTTGACCTGCGGACTGGTGACAGCGAGTAGCGGCACCTTGAAGCGGCGGCCGTCGCACAATCCGGCGAGTTCGCGCAACTCATAGAGACTAAGTTGCGGAGCCGAAAACACCACGACATCGACGCCATCGTCACCACGATAGGATTTTTGCAGCGCTTCGATGTCGGCGCGCGTTACCCGATGGTTTGGCAGACCGGCGCGCGCACCGAATTCGTCGGCTTCGGGAGTGAGCCCCGCGATGTGGAACATGGCGATCGAGCCGAAACTCGCCATTGCCGCGCCGAAATGCTTGAATTCGTCGGAGCGCGGCGCGCCTTCTATGCCCTCGAGGAACGGCACTTGCCAGTAGTTGCCGGCGATGCGGCCGACAACGCCGCCCAATGCGCCCCACTCGTTAAGCGTAGCCGGAGTGAAGTCGACGCGGATTAGCACAGTGGCGCAACGCTGCTCGGGGAGATGAAAGCCGTAACGCGGCGTCCGTCCGGTCAAGCCAGCGGCGAGCGCTGACGGCCCGCCCTCGAAATTGGAGCGTGCGCCGCAAATTGAATTCGAATAGATAACAACGCCGGTGTCGCCGAATGCGACGTGCTCGTTGCGGGTGGGCGCCGCTATAGTCTGATAATTGATGCACGTATTGGTCATGGCAACGCCAAGCTTTTCAAACGCAACGATGGCGCGTCGCTCCAGATCGATCATCGACGGCGTTTGACGCAGGAAATCAGCTTTGCCGAAGTCAGTGCCGCGTGGATCGGTGATGGTCGGAACGCAAACCCGCCGAACGGCCTCGTCCGCCGCGGCCAATCCTTCAAGCCAGCGCACGCCGGCTTCGCCCAGGCTTTCGGTGTCGGCCATGATGTGAGCCTGGGTCACCGGCACGAAATCCGCGGCGCCGAAGAAGTCGCCGACGGCAATCTGGTGCGCCAGAGCTTGGCGGCGCACCGGCCCGACCTTGCCGCCGAGGATGTCCTGTTCTTCGTCGTCAAGTCGCATCGTGCTCACTGTACCGTCGCGCCGGAATCACGCACTGCTTTGCCCCATTTTGCAATCTCACTGCGTTGAAAATCTGCGAGCGCGCCGAGCGTGAGGACGTGCGGATGGACGCCGAGAGTCTCCATGGGATTACGGAAGGAATCGCTGGTTGCGACATGCTGAATCGCGGCGGCAAGCGCGGCCGCCATATCGGGGTTGAGATTGGCGGGTGCGAATACCGCCCACCATGCGGTGGTTTCAAAACCCGGATAGCCGGACTCGGCGATGGTGGGTACGCTCGGTAGGGCCAGGGAGCGCTCCTTGCTGCTGACGGCAAGCATGCGCAGATTGCCGGTTTTGACCTGCGCCAAAGTCGATTGCATCGGATCGAACATGATGGAGATGTGATTGGCGAGCAGATCGAGTTGCGCCGGCGCGCCGCCCTTATAGGGAACGTGCTGCATATCGATGCCGGCGGCGCGCTTGAGCATTTCCGCAGTCAGATGACCCGGCGTGCCGTTGCCGCCCGTGGCGTAATTGAGCTTGCCGGGCGACTGTTTGGCGAGATCGATCAGTCCGCCCAGTGTTTTCGCCGGGAACGCCGGATTGACGGTAATCGCTACTGGCGCCTCCGCGACCAATGCAATCGGGGTGAAATCCTTCACCGCATCGTACGGCAGGCTCTTGTAAAGAGTCGGGTTGATCGCTTGCGTGCCGACGGTAGCGAACAGCAGCATGCGCCCATCGGGTTTCGACTTTGCCACCGCCTCGGCGCCGACGGTGCCGCCAGCGCCGGCGCGATTGTCAACGGTGACCGTTGCATTGATCGCGTTGCCCAATAGCGCCGCAAACGGCCGCGCCACAATGTCGGTTGGTCCACCGGGCGGGAACGGCACGACGAGGCGGATCTGCTCACCGGCGAGCGACGGTTGCGCGAAGGCGCCTTTGCGTCGCGCCAGGACGCCGGCTGACGACGCGGCAGTTGCGATGAGAAATTGTCGGCGATCCATAGCAGTCCCCCCTCTTAACTGTGTCGACGTTGATCCCAATGCGCCCGATCTTCCGGAAAGCTCAGACGACTGTAGGTTGTCGACGCGGTTAGATACCCCCGCCGATCCTATAGTTCGCGGAGCGCGACTGCGACCTGGAAGCTGCGACGTGTAAACGCTGCGACAATTTGTCTGGCGGCCATAGCGCCATCGCCTGGCGAAGTGTTCTGCTGCAGCCGGTGAGCTAACTCATTCCGCGTTGATGCTGGCACCCTTGATGATCGGCCACCACTTCTTGATTTCGGCTCTTTGCAGCGCACCGAGCGCTTGCGGGTTCTGCTGATCGCGTGGCGGCATATCGAGCCCGAGCTCGGCGAAGCGCTTTTGCACCGCCGGATCGGCCATCGCGGTTACCGCCGCCTTGTCGAGCTTCGCGATGATGTCGGCGGGTGTTCCCTTCGGCGCCCACAATCCGTACCAGATGTTGATGTAAAGGCCGGGCAGTCCTGCCTCGTCCACGGTTGGAATATCGGGCAGCGATGGCAGCCGCGTCTTGGCGGTGACCGCATAAGCCTTGATGCGCCCGTCCTTGAGCTTCGGGCTTGCTTCCGACACCTGGTCGAACATGACGTCGATGCGCCCGGCCATCAGATCAAGCAGCGCCGGATCGGTGCCGCGATAGGGCACGAATTGGACGTGTGCGCCGGTGATGTCTTCGAAGTAGACGCCGGCAATATGTGAGCCGGACCCCACCCCCGCGGTTCCCATCGTGGCGTTGGGATGCTCTTTGATCCAGGCGACGAGCTCCTTGAGATTTTTCGCTGGCATCGCGCTGCCGGTGACGATCAGCATCGGATTGCTGGGCAGCAGCGTGATCGGGGCGAAGTCGTCGAGCAGGTCGTAGGACAGCTTGTAGATGGCGCCGTTGACGACGTGCGTGCTCCAGTGGCCGAGGCTGAGCGTATAGCCATCGGGCGGCGCATGGGCGACGCGGCCGACGCCGATCGAGCCGGCGGCGCCGGTGACGTCCTCGACGACGACGTTCTGTCCGAGCGTCTGGCCCATATATTGCGCCAGCAAGCGCCCGACCACGTCGGTCGGCCCGCCGGCGGCGAACGGCACAATCATGGTGATCGGTCGCGACGGGTAATCGTCGGCGGGCGCCGGCGCGGCGAATGCGCAGGCCAGCGCCAGCGCTAATCCGACAGAACAAAATCTTTTCATTTTTCCCTCCCTTTTTTTTCTTGTCATTGCGAGGAGCGAAGCGACGAAGCAATCCAGGTCGCGCGTTAGAGCTGGATTGCTTCGCTCCGCTCGCAATGACGGCTATAACGCCGCGAAATCGATTGGCTTGTGCCTGTCTAGCGTGCGGCGGATCGGCGGCAGCGGATATTTGAGCCCGGTCGCGCAATTGAACAGAACCACGCGCTCGTTGCGCGTCACACGGCCGTCGGCGAGGCTCTGCCTGTAGGCCGCATAGGTGGCGGCGCCTTCGGGGCACATCAGAAAGCCTTCCTCGCGTGCGATCTCTTCGAGCCCGCTGGCGATCGCTTCGTCGGGGACCGCGATGGCGAAGCCGCCGCTCTCGCGCACCGCGCGCAGGATCAGAAAGTCGCCGACCGCCTGCGGCACGCGGATGCCGGCAGCGATGGTTTGCGCGTCCTCCCAACGTGCCGCGTGCTCGATGCCCTGCTCGTAGGCGCGCACCATCGGCGCGCAGCCGGATGCCTGCACTGCGACCATGCGCGGGCGCTTCGCTCCGATGAAGCCGATCGCTTCCAGTTCGGCGAACGCCTTCCACATCCCGATCAGTCCGGTGCCGCCCCCGGTCGGGTAAAAGATCACATCGGGCACGGTCCAGCCGAGTTGCTCGGCGAGTTCGAGCCCCATCGTCTTCTTGCCCTCGATGCGGTACGGCTCCTTCAGCGTAGAGGTGTCGAACCAGCCGATCTTCGCCTTGCCCTCGGCGACGATTTTTCCGCAATCGTCGATCAGGCCGTTGACGCGATAGACGCTGGCGCCCTGCAGGCCGATCTCGCTGACGTTCACTTCGGGCGTGTCCTCGGGACAGAAAATCGTGGTCTTGATGCCGCAGCGGCTCGCATAGGCCGCCAGCGCCGCGCCGGCATTGCCGTTGGTCGGCATCGCCATGTGCTTGATGCCGAAGGCCTTCGCCATCGACACCGCCATCACCAGACCGCGCGCCTTGAACGAGCCTGTGGGCAGTCGGCCTTCGTCCTTCACCAGGATTTCGCCGCCGGCGAGCTTCGCGGAAATCTTCGGCAGCGGCAGGAGTGGCGTCATCGCTTCGCCGAGGCTGACGATGTCGGCCACACGGCGCACAGGAAGGAGCTCGCGATAACGCCACAGATCGGTCGGCCGGCCGGCGAGCGCTTCCTTGCTTATCGCCTTCTTCACCCCGGCAAGATCGTAGCGGACCAGCAGCGGTTTGCCCGCGCGCGACAGATTATGCACTTGGTCAGCGGCGTAATGCTCGCCGGTTTGCGAGCATTCGAGGTGAGTGACGAAGGTCGGCCGTTCGGTCGTCAGATTTTCGTCGTAGCGCAAGTCCATTCTCCCAGCGGTTTTTTTGAGGCGTTTAAATTTCGTCCCACCTTCGCCCGACGACGGCTGGCTATGGCGCCGTGCCCGATGGACAATAGCCGAGCTTGCGGGCGAGCGTCGCAAGATCGCAGCCTTCGCAATAGCGCGGATCCTTATAGTCGATCCAATTGTGCGCGTAGATGTTTTGCGGCGGGATGCCGTAGCGTTGTTGTAGGAAGGGTACGAGCTTACGCATGGCGTGCACCTGCGCCGCCGTCACCGGCGCGGCAACGTCGGGAAAATTGCCGGCGAACTCGACGCCCATCGAGTTCCATTTCACCACCTGATGGTAGGTCGTGGAATTGTCGATGTATTTGTTGTCGTTGCGGTTGCCGCCGTCGCCGTGGGTGGGAATGAGGTTCTCGGCCACCGACCAATAGACCGTGCCGTCGGTCTCCACCCAGAGCGTGACGCCGCGCTTGGTCGGATTGGCGAATTGCGCCAGCGCCTCGCTTCGCGCGCTGCCCGGCCGCCCCTCGGTTTGATGGACGATGATGTTCTTCCATGCATTGGCGCGCGCGGGATCGCCGAGCGGATTGATATAGACGATAGTGAGGCCCTCGATCTGCGGGCGGCCGCGCGCCCGCGCGAGTTCGGCGAACGTCGGCAGCGGCGCTGTTCCGCGCAGGATTTCAATGTCGCGGTCGATCGCCGTGTCGGCGAGGCGCAATTCGTCGGCACTGTCGGCGCCCGCTCCGTCGGGACGGCCGGCGAGCTCGCGCGCGGCGTTCTCGCGCATGCGCTTGTATTCATCAGTCGCGGTGAAGCCCGCTATTGCAAGCCGCGCTGCCAATTCGACGCGCGGTACATCGGCGCGGCCACGCTCCGCCTCGGCAATCAATTGCGCGGGGGTAGAAGCCGCTGACAACGGCGGCGGCGAAGCTGCGGCTGGGGTGGCGGCGGCCGTCGTGCTGGCGCACGACGGTTCGCCGGCCTGAGCCGAGGAAGCCTTTGCTGAACCCAAACTTGCGATCACCGCCGCCATCAATACGGCGGCTCGCGCGGACCGTGCGGTGTAAAAACACGTCGTCATGGGCATCGCTGCTTCACCGCTTTGGACCGAATGGGAGAAGGAAGCCCCGGTCGCGCCTTACGAGTTTAGCAGCGTCGCACGCTCCGGCCACTCATCTCAACGGCTCAAACGGGCCCCGTCGGATGCCGGCTTTTGGGCCTTCACGTCAATCCGATTGTCGAACTCACGCCTGGCGTGCGCTCATGTGATTCACTGCATCTGGAATCATATGAGAAGAATTTTTGAAATAGCTCCGGCCGCACTCTGCTGGATCTTTGTTGTCAAAGAGCCGTCAACGATCGACGCGGCGCGCTTGTTCGATATTGCCGTTTTTACTGCTTTCTTGCCCAATTCCTTATTGGTGGAACGCTTCGAAATCGCGACCTCAACGTTGGTGTGTTCAGGAGACACATCGGCAATTGCTGTTTCAGGAGTGCGGCCATCATTCTCGCTCACAAGTGAGATGCCGCGCAGTTGCTTGGTAGCGAAATCACCCTTCACACGAGGATTTGCCGCTGCTGGCGGCGCGTCCTCTAAGCCCGAAAAGCCAGGAGGCGCAGATGTCAGAGACGGTGGCCACTACTTTGGTGGGTGTGCTCGAAAAGATTGGCGTCAAGCACATATTCGGTCTCATTGCCGACTCGCTTAATCCAATCGGCGACGTTGTGCGCCGCAGCGAAAGCGAAATTGAGTGGATCGGCGTCCGCCACGAAGAAGGAGCGGCGCTGGCGGCCGCCGGCCAGGCAAAGCTCACCGGCCGGCTCGGCGTTTGTTGCGGATCAACCGGGCCTGGCAGCACCCATCTCGTCGCTGGCCTTTATGAGGCAAGTCGCGACCATGCACCGGTTCTTGCGATCTCCGGGGACATGCCACGCCAGCTCGCGGGTATCGACTATTTTCAAGCGACAAATCCCGGCCTGCTATTCCGCGATGTCTCGCTCTATGCCGAGACTATTTCCTCGCCGGCGCAGGCGCCGGCCCTCATCCATCAGGCCATTGCCGCCGCCTATGCCGGCCGTGGCGTCGCGCATTTGACGGTGCCGGTGGACGTGCTCACCGGAAGGGTCGACGGCAACGGGGCGAGTGTCGCCACGCTCAAGCCGCGCCCGGAAATCGTTGCAAGCGATGCGGACATTGCCGAGATGGCCCGCCGCATCGATGAAGCCGGCAGCATCGTGATCATGTGCGGTGCCGGCTGTCATGGCGCAGCCGAGGAATTGCGCGCGCTGTCCGATCGGCTCAAGGCGCCATTGATCCATTCCGTCAAGGGCAAGGACATCATGTCTTATGACGATCCGCACTGGATGGGCGGTATCGGCATGATCGGAACAAAGGCGGACTATCACGCGGTCATGCACTGCGATCTGTTTTTGATGCTTGGCACCGACTATCCCTATTCGGAATTCTTGCCCCGCGAATGCATCGTCATTCAGGTGGATGAACGGGCGCGGGTGATTGGCCGCCGCGCGCCAACCGAACTCGGCGTAATCGGCTCGGTGCGGCCGACGGTCAAAACGCTGCTCGGTCGGGTGAAGCCGAAGAGCGATAACAGTTTCTTCGAACGCGTCACGGCCCAACGCAAGGCCTGGAACGAGATGCAGGATAAGCAGTCCGATCCGGCGCGCGACAAGGATCGCATTCACCCGCAGGCTGTGGCGCGCGCGGTCAGTGACCTAGCCAGACGCGATGCCATATTCGTCATCGACACCGGGCTCAACACGCTCTGGTCGGGTAATTGGATCCGCCAGAGCGGGCAGCAGCGGATCATCGGCTCCTTCAACAATGGCGCCGTCGGCACCGCCCTTGGCCAGGCCAACGGCATCCAGGCGCTCGACCGTTCGCGTCAGGTCATCGCACTTTGCGGCGACGGTGGTTTCAACATGCTGATGTGTGAATTCCTCACCGCTGTGCAGCATAAGCTGCCCGTAAAAGCCGTAGTCTATAACAATTCGTCCCTCGGACTGATCAGGCTCGAAGCGGAGGGGATGGGGTTGCCGGCCTGGAAAGCCATGGACTTCCCCAATCCGGATTATGCGGCGCTGGCGCGTGCCTGTGGGGCGGTTGGCTTCAAGGCCGAAAAGCCCGGCGAGTTGCGCGAGGCCATCGACAAGGCGTTCAAGGCGAAAGGTCCGGCGATTGTCGACTGCGTGGTTCCGGCCGATGAATTGCCCAACCTCCCGCACGTCGACCTGGAAAGGGCCGAGAATTTTGCCAAGGCAAAGATCAAGGAAAAAATACTCGCGGTTACCGGCGGATGACGGAGCATGGCGACAGCGCTGTCGTCAGGGCATCCGGTGAGGTTTTATTAGCAGATGGCTTACAGCCCGAGATACGCCTTGCGGATTTCCGGCATGGCGGAAAGCTTGGCCGGATTGCCTTCGGTGAACAGGCGTCCCTCGGCGATGACGTAGGCGTAGTCGCTCACAGCCAGCGCGAGATGCACGTTCTGCTCGACCAGCAGAATGGTCAGGCCGGCGTCTTTGAGCGTCTTGAGTGTGTGAAAGAGCTGATAGACCAGCACCGGGGCGAGGCCGAGCGACATCTCGTCGATGATGAGAATGTCAGGATTTGACATCAGCCCGCGGGCAATCGCCACCATCTGCTGTTCGCCGCCCGACAGCGTGCCGGCCATCTGCCGCTGCCGCTCGGCGAGCCGCGGAAACAGCGCAAAAACCTGATCGAGACGCTTGGAATATCCTTGCGCTGCGCGCCTCGGGAAGCCCCCCAGCTCCAGGTTCTCGGCAACCGTCATGGTGGTGAACAATTGCCGGCCTTCGGGCACAAGCGCGAAGCCGCGCTCGGCCTTTTCGTGCGTCGATAGCTTGGTGACGTCTTCGTCCTCAAACAGGACGCGGCCGCTCCAGGGCGTGATGGTGCCGGCAACCGCCCGCAACGCGGTGGTCTTGCCGGCGCCGTTGGCGCCGACGATGGCGGTGAGCTTGCCGCGCGCTGCGGCGAGGGAGAGGCCCCATAGTACTTGCACTTCGCCGTAACCGGCCTCCAGCGCCTCGACTTTGAGGATTGTCTCAGACATGGGCGCTGCTCCCTTGCAGCTCTTCGGCGAGTTTGGGATTGCCCAGATAGGCCTCGATCACCTGCGGGTGTTGCGCGACTTCGCCGGGCAAACCCTCGGCGAGTTTTTGGCCGAAATTGAGCACCACGATGCGATCCGACAGGCTCATGATCGCCTGCATTAAATGCTCGATCATCAGAATAGTGACGCCGCGATCGCGAATGCGGCGGATAACGCCGATCATGTACTCGACTTCGGTTGGATTAAGTCCGGCCAACACCTCGTCGAGCATCAGGAGCTTGGGTTGCGCGGCGAGCGCGCGGGCCAATTCGAGGCGCTTTTTGCCGGCGATAGTCAGGTGCATCGCCAGCATGTGCGCACGGTCTTCGAGGCCGGCGACGGCGATGGCGTCGCGCGCGGCTACCTGGGCGCGTGCCAGCGGCAGGTTCTCCTTGCCGAAGCAGGCGCCGACCGTGCAGTTGTCCAGCACAGTCATATTGGTGAGCGGCTGCACGATCTGATGAGTGCGAGAGAGCCCGGAGCGGGCGACGCGGTAGGGTTTTTCACCGGTGATGTCGGTTCCGGCGAACGTGATCCGCCCGGTGTCAGGCGCGAACACCCCGTTGATCAGATTGAACAGCGTCGACTTGCCGGCGCCGTTCGGCCCGATCAGGCCGACGATTTCGCCCTCACGCACTTCGAAGCTTAAATCCTTGACCGCCTGCAAGCCACCGAAGCGCTTGCTGACCTTGTCCAGTTGCAGGAGCGCCGTCATTCCAGCACCTTTTGGGTGCGCGGGAAGCGGCTGTAGATGAAGCCCATCAGGCCGCCGGGGAAAAACAGAACAATGAGCAAGAGCAGTGCGCCCGAAACCACGAGCTGAAAATTTGCAAAGGTCGACGAGGTGAGCAGATAGCCGCGCAGTTCCTCGTACAGAAAGGCGCCGATGGCGACTCCGGTGACGGTGCCCTGGCCGCCCAGCATGCCGACGACCAGCGCCTCGGTCGACAACGATAGATCGAATGCGTCCGAGGGCTGGATGAAGGCACTCTTGAAAAAATAAAGCCCGCCGGCAATGGCGGGAAGAAAGGCGGACACACTATAGACGAGGGCCTTGTAGAGCGGGGTCGGCACGCCGAGGATGGCGGCAGCGTCCTCGTTCTGGCCGATAGCAAGCAGGCCCAAGCCGAATTTCGAGGTCTTGATGGCATAGCTCAGATAGAGCGACAGCCCCATTACGGCGACCATCATGAAGTAGATGACCCACAGGGCGTGGGCGGGGCCGCCGAGCGGCCGGAAAATCTCGCTCGACAGATAGATGCCCGCCGATCCGCCCCACGGCGTGAAATTCTCCACGAACGCCTGCACTGCCTCGATGACGCCGATCGTGGCGAGCGCGAAGAAGGCGCCGCGCAGCCGCAGAATTCCGAGACCGAAGATCAGCGCCAGCGCGCTCACGCACACTCCGGCAACCATCAGACTCGGCGCCAGCGGCCAACTGTACGAGTTCACCAACCAGACGCAGATGTAACCGCCGAGGCCGAAGAAGACGATACTGCCGAAATTGACGTAGCCGGCATAGCCGAGAATGAGATTGAGATTGCTGGCGAGCGTGATGTAGAGGGCGTCCAGCAACAGGCTCTCGCGCAGTGAAACGTCGTTGCCATACACAGGCGCCAGCGCGAACGCCACGACTGCCAGTGTAATGATCCAGAAAAACGGGCGACGCAGCATGGACAGCATCAGAGCGCTCCCCGTCGCGAGCGGAAGATGCCTGTAGGGAATGCGATGAGCACCAGAACGAACAGCACGAATTCGATCACCAACGTCCAGCTTACCGGCACAAACGGCGTCACCGCGCCCTCTAGGAGCCCGAGTGCGACGCCGCCAAGGAGCGCGCCGACCGGGTTACCAAAGCCGCCGAGCACGGTGACGACAAAGCCCTTGAGCTGATAGCCGTCGCCCGACAGCACCGTGAACGGAAACAGCGTAGCGATCAGCACCCCTGAAATGCCGGCCAAGGCGACGCCCAGGCCGACGGAGATGGCGAGCACGCGCGTCGTGGGAATGCCGACCAGCTCCGCTGCCTCGCGATTATTGGCCACCGCGCGCACGGATTTCCCCAGCCTCGTGTGCTGGAGGAACAGATAGAGCACGGCGGCGATGACCGCGGCGAGTACCGCGGCCACGATATGGGCGCCGGGAAACGTATAGCGGCCCATGCTAATGCCGGGCACCGAGACTTCGACATTGAATAACGCGGTGCCCCAAACCGCGGTGCCCACGCCGATCAGCACAAGGTTCACCGCAAAGGTCGATAACAGGCTCATCAACGGCGGACGGCCGACCATGCGATGAATGGAAATCCAGTAAAGCGCCACGCCGACCAAAAAACCGCCGATCAAGACCGGCAGCATGGCGACGTAGGGATTGAGGCCGAGCGCGCTCGTCAAGAGAAAGAGCGCAAACATACCGGCGACGATCATGACGCCATGGGTCAAATTGATGACGTCCATGACGCCCCAGATCAGCGTCAGTCCCATGGCGGCTAGCCCGTAAACGAGACCCACCAGCACGCCGTCGATGATCGAAGCGAAGATGCCGAGCATGGAGGCTCACACAATTGGGACCGGCAGCGATGCCACCGGTCCCTGGCTGATTAGATTGTCTGTTCGCGCATGACCCCTAAGGATCATGCTCACTGCTTGGCGGCCGGGATTGGATAGAGCAGATCGGCCGACTTAGCCTCGGCCGGCCAAACCACTTGGCGTCCGAGCTTGCCATCGATCATCTGCCACTGTGCCAGCACCATCTGGTGTTGGGCCTGCAGACCGTGATGGCCGGGATCGGTAAGGAACTTAACCCGGCCGAAGAAGGTGGTGATGTCCATGGCGTTGAGTGCGGCCGCGACTTTATCCGTGTCGAGGGAGCCGGCCTGCTCGATGGCGTGCTGCAGTACTACGCCGCTCGTATAGCCGGAGGCGGTGTGATAGTCCGCCTTGGCGTGGAACTTCTCCTGAAAGGCCTTGGCGAACTCAGCCGTGGTCGGACCGAATTGCGGCTTGTAGTTGACCTGAAGCTCCCATTGCGACGGCACGGTCACACCCAAAGCGGCCTGGCCCAACTCGCCGAACTTGTCGTCGGCCGGTGCCACCAGAAGCGACACCCATTTCATGTTGGCTCTTTGGTCGTGCATCTGGCGGGCGAGTGTGGCGCCATCCGAATAATGGCCGCCGCCCAAGACCGCATCGGCGTTTGACGACACGATCTTGTTGACGATCGGTCCAAAGTCGGTGGTGGACGGCGAGTAGGATTCGTTCATCACAATCTGCAGCCCAGCCGCTTTGGCTTGTTGCGCCGCCGCTGCCAGCACCGCTTTGGAGAATGGATCGTCCGAGTAGACGAGCGCCACCTTGGCGTTCGGATTCTTCTCCTTCAAAGCGGCGACCGCGCCGGACAGGTAGTGGCTGGCCGACGTGATCACCATGAACAAATATTTGTTTCCGGTCTCGAACGGCTTTTCCTCGGCGCCGCCCGAGTCGATCATGATCTTGCCGTACTGCTCGGAAATCACCGTCGCTGGCGCAGTAAGACCCGACGAATAGGGGCTGAACAGAAAGTCTGCTTTGTCCTGAGTGACCAGCCGCGTGTAGAGCTGCTGCACGCGCCCGCCCACCGACTGATCATCATAGCTGACGAACTTTACTTTATATCTCTTGTCGCCGACCTTGATGCCGCCTGCGGCGTTGACTTCGTCGCGCCAGAACTCGTAACCGCGCTGCTGGCCCAACGAGTCGACGTTGAGCGGGCCGGTCTGCGAATCGGTGAAGCCGATGGTGATGGTGTTTTCTTGGGCGAGCGCTGGCGTTGCGGCGAGTGCCGCGGCTGCGGCTAAAAAGCAAAGTCGCTTCATCGTAGTCCTCCCTGTTCGTCCCCCTGGCGTCCGCTTTCGGGTTATGGTGGTGACCGAAGCCTCGCGCACTTCGCCGCGGTCCCCACGTGCCAGCGGCGCCTATTTGCCACGGCCGCTTCGGCTGCGGCAAGTCCGTCAGAGCCCCCATTTACCCAGCGGATCGGCAGCAAAGATCGCACACTCGTGGCGTAAAAGCTATCTGAACCAGATGGATAGGGGGAGCCAAATCGCGCGTCCCGTGGGCTTGGCCGCGGGGCCGCGACCCGAAAGCGTCAATCTGCCGCTGCGGCGATCTCTTCGGGCGGCGCGTGCTCGCTGTGAGCGCGCCGGTGCAAGGGCTTGCTGACCTGCGTCAGGTTAAAGGCGCTGTTGACCAGCGCCAAATGGGAAAAGGCCTGCGGGAAATTGCCGACGAGCCGCTTGGCCTGGGGGTCGTATTCCTCACTCAGCAGCCCGAGATCGTTGCGCAGCCCGACCAGCCGGCGAAACAGCTGCTCTGCCTCGGCGTAGCGCTCCTGCAACACATAGGCGTCGACGAGCCAGAAGCTGCAGGCCAAAAATGCGCCTTCGCCCGGTGGCAAAGTGTCCTCGACCTCCTCAGTGCTGTAGCGCATGACAAAACCGTCGCGCAGGAGCTTTTGTTCGACCGCCGCGATGGTGCGCGCGATACGCGGATCGGAAACCGGCAGAAAGCCGACGCAAGGCAATAGCAGCAAATTGGCGTCGAGCTGTTTGGAGCCGTAGGCCTGAACAAACGTGCCCAGCGCCGGATCATAAGCGCGCTCACAGACGTCGTCGCTGATCAGCGTGCGGATCTTGCGCCATTCGTCGAGGGGGGCCTCGAGACCGAACGTCTCGGCGGATTTGATCGCCCGATCGTAAGCGACCCATGCCATCACCTTGGAATAGGTGAAGTGCTGGGGCGGCCCACGCATTTCCCAGATCCCTGAATCCGGCTCCTTCCAGACATTCGCAAGATGCCGAAGAGACGCCAGTTGCATTTCCCACGCGAACTCATTGCCGGACAATCCGCCTCGGCGCGCCTGGTAATGCACGTCCAAGTTCTCGCCAAATACGTCAAGCTGCAACTGGGTGTGCGCGGCATTGCCGACGCGCACCGGACTCGAATCTTCATATCCGGGCAGCCAGGGCACCTCCCATTCGGTCAACCGGCGCTCGCCGCCGATGCCGTACATGATCTGCAGCTGATCCGGACTGCCGGCCACCGCCCGCAGCAGCCAGTCGCGCCAAGCCTGCGCCTCGTCGAAATAGCCGGCGTGCATGGCGCCTAGAAGCGTCAGCGTCGCATCGCGCAGCCAACAATAGCGGTAATCCCAGTTGCGCTCGCCCCCGAGGCTTTCTGGGAGCGATGTGGTTGGGGCGGCGACGATGCCGCCGGTTGGCCGGTAAGTAAGCGCTTTGAGCGTGATCATCGAGCGGCGGACCGCTTCGGACCAGCGGCCGGCCGGGCGGCATCTGGCCGCCCACTCGCGCCAGCGGGTTTCGGTGCTGGCCAGCGCGCCGCTGGCGTCGATCGGTTCCGGCATCGGTTGGTGGGACGGCGAATAGGTGAGCACGAACGGGATGGTCTCGCCGCGGTTGATGGTGAACTCGCCGACCGTGGTCATACCCTTGCCGTAGACGCGGACCGGCGTGCGCAGTGTCACCATGTCGGGCCCGGCGATGGCGCGCAGCGCGCCGTTTTCGACGCGGCTCACCCAGGGGACGATCATGCCGTAGCCGAACCGCAAGATCATCTCGGTGTGCATCGCGACTTGGCCGCGTGTGCCGATGACCAAGCGCACGATCGTCGAATGCGGACAGGGGTCCGGCATGAAATCGACCAGCATTGCGGCGCCATCGGGCGTCTCGAAGCGGGTCTCCAGCACCAGCGTATTTGGCCGGTAGCGGCGGCTGATGCGCGCGGCTTCGCGCGGGGCGATCAGCCAGCGGCCGTGCTCGCGCGCGCCAAGTAGAGCTGCAAAGCATGCCTCGGAATCGAAGCGCGGCCAGCAAAGCCAATCGATCGAGCCGTCGCGGCCCACCAGAGCCGCAGTCGTGCAGTCGCCGATCAGGGCATAATCTTCGATTTTCAGCGGCATCTTAGCTCGGCCGATCTTGCGAATTCGGTATGCGGTCTGTTGAACATTGCGTGCCTCTTGCGCCGATCAGGAAAAATCGATGACGACTTTAATGTCGTCGGGCTCCGGTTCAAGCGCCTCCGTCCATTGCTCGGCCGGCACCCGACGCGTGATCAGGCGGGCGAGCCATGACTTGTCGGCGCGCCCAAGCGCGGCGGCAGCGTCCTCATAATGCTTGCGGTTGGCGTTGACGCTGCCGAACACCGCGTCGTTGTCGAGCACCATCCTGCGATTGAGTGAACCGAGATCGAGGTCAAAGGCATGGCCGGGCGAGCTCACGCCGACCAGACAAACAATGCCGGCGGACGCGGTGTGGCCGAGCACATCGCGCACCACGATCGGCGCGCCAGTGCACTCCATTACAATATCGGGCTTGAGATGAGTGAGATCGGTGAGGCTGCCGAGATGAAACGTGCCGCCGAGCTCGCGCACGATCCGCCGCTTGTCGAGGCTCTCGCGATTGTCGAGCACAAGAACGTCGAGACCGCGCTGCGCGCCAATCATCGCCGCAAGCAGACCAATCGGGCCGGCGCCGGTAACCAGCAGAGTCTTCGGATTGAACGCGCGCGAGCGTCGGCCGATGCTCTCGATGTGATCCCACGCCTTGGCGACGATGCTGGTCGGCTCGAGCAGCACGCCTTCGGCGCCGAGCGCGGGGTCGAGCTTGATCAGAAAATCCGGCTCGATACGGAAGTAATCGGAGCCGAAGCCGTTGCGCTCCTTGATGCCGCGCTCAGTGTAGCGGCCGTTGCGGCACATATCCCATTCGCCGACCGCACAGGCCGGACACGGCACCGGATCTGGCCGGCGCACGATGCCGACAACCAGATCGCCGGCGGCAAAGCCGCTGCCGGCCGGCGCCTCTTGCACGCGGCCGAGCGATTCATGGCCGATGATGAGTCGCCTTTCGCCGGGTGGCGCCCAGCCGTAGACGCCAGACACTATTTCACGGTCGGTGCCGCAGACACCGAGCGCGAGAGTCCGCACCAGCACTGGTCCGTCGGTTTGCGGGGGTGACGGGGCCTCGTCGAGGCGCGCCGAATTGGCGACGTTTGGCGCAACGGTGAGAGCGCGCATCGTGTGCGTTCCGCGATTTTTTGGCCTGCGATAAGGCGATAATCGGCCGCGGCCGAGGCAACAGCGTTATTCTGAAAAACGGTTTTGACGGCATGAAGTTCCCTGCCTGGAACCGACAACGCAGAGCTGCGTTATTTCGGCGCGGCCGCAAGGCGGCACATTGTTGTGGGTACGATATTGCGCGGCAGGGGCGGCAGATGGATACAATTGGACGCAAGCTCTGGGCGATCGCGGAAGGATACATTCCCTCGCAGAGCTCATTCTTAGAACACGCTCTGATCTCTCACGAGACCGCCTGCATTCTCAACGCTACCGATCAGGCCGCGCACGTGCGCATTACGGTATTCTTTTCCGACCGCGATCCGGTCGGGCCTTATCAGGTAACCGTGGCGGCGCGGCGCACACTGCACTTGCGCTTCAACGATCTGGAAGATCCGGCGCCGATACCGCGCGACACTGATTTCTCGTCGGTATTCGAGTCCGATGTGCCGATCGTGCTGCAGCACACGCGACTCGATTCGCGACATGCTGAAGTCAGTCTGTTGTCGACTACCGCATACTCGGAATCATAAGGCAAATTCCGGCCTGCCGCCAAAAACTCGGGAAAATGCCTCGAAAAATCGCTCTACGAAGCGTTATGGAACCGCTTTCCTGCCCAGTTTCAGGCGTATTGCCGCAATGCTGGAACCAACCGCCGTCGCAAATGTTGTTGGCATGCCTAATCGCAGGAGTTCCCCTTGAGCGTCATCGTCGTTTCCAACCGCGTCGCGCGGGCAAAAACCGATGAACCGATTGCCGGAGGTCTGGCCTCGGCGCTGATTCCAATGGTCAAGGAATCGGGTGCCGTCTGGGTCGGCTCCAGCGGTCACGCCGCCGACGCGGCGCAAATGAGAGACTCTTTTGCTAAGATCGAAGCGCTTGGCGCGGGCGCGCTGGCGACCGTCGACATACCGGCGAAGCACTATCGCGGCTACTACGAAGGCTTCGCCAATTCAGCGCTGTGGCCGGCGCTGCATTCGCGTCCCGATCTCATTCAGGTCACCGCCGAGGAATACGCGTCATATCGCGAAGTCAATGCATTCATGGCGCGCGCTCTGCTGCGCTTTTGCAAACCAGAGTCGATGTTCTGGGTGCAGGATTATCATTTCCTCACGCTCGGCGCCGAACTGCGCCGGCTCGATGTCAAACGGCCGATCGGTTTCTTTTTGCACACGCCGTGGGCGGAGCGCCGAACCATCGCCGCCGTGCCGCATCATTCCGATCTCGTTTCCGCGATGCTCGCCTACGATCTGATCGGCTTTCAAACCGACGACGATCGGCGCAATTTTGAGGATTATCTGCAGTTCGAATACGGGCTGCGCGCCGCCGATGGCGCGGTCGCTTCCAAATACGGTCTGACGCGGCTCGCCACGTTTCCGATCGGCATCGATGTCGATGAGTTCGCCGGGCGTGCCGTCAAAGCGGTGGCGCGGGCCGACGTGTCGCGCCTTCGCGCAAGCCTGCAGGGCGCCAAGCTCGCGCTCGGAGTCGACCGCCTCGATTATTCGAAGGGTCTGGCGAACCGGATGCACGCGTTCGGCCGCATGTTCGACCTCGAACCGTCGCTGAAAGGCACGGTGTCATTCCTGCAGGTCGCGGTGCCATCGCGCGGCAACATCCGCGCCTATCGTCAATTGAAGGCTGAGCTTGCCACCCTTGTCGGCGAGATCAATGGCCGCCACGGCGAGGTCGACTGGACCCCCATCCGCTATCTCAACAAGGGCTTCGCCCAGTCGACGCTTGCCGGTTTCTATCGCGTCGCCCATGTCGGCCTGGTCACGCCGCTTCACGATGGGATGAATCTCGTCGCCAAAGAATACGTGGCGGCGCAGAATCCGTTCGATCCGGGCGTGCTCGTGCTGTCTTCGTTCGCTGGCGCGGCCAAGGAGCTTGATACGGCGCTGCTCGTCAATCCGCACGACATCGATGGCATGGCGCGGCAGATTGCGCGCGCGCTTAACATGAGTCTCGACGAGCGGCGCGAGCGCTGGGCGAACATGGTGGCCAAACTGCGCAAGTCTTCGGTGCGGAGCTGGTTCTCCGATTTCCTGCAGGCGCTCTCGGAGGTCGACCGCTCGGTGACGCGGCTCGCGGCCCCGGGTACAGCTTTGATGTCGCTCGTGCGCGATAGCGCCGGCGGCGGCCGGACCCTTCACACCTATTAAGTCTGACACCTATTAGGTCCGGACGCCCATTAAGTCTGTCCGCCGTCCTTTGCAGCCCGCAGCGTCTTTGGCTTGACCGAATGGATCTGGTCGAGCCCGGCGGCGCGCGCTGCCTGTTGCAGCGTGCGGCGAATCTCGTCGCGCCGTTCGTGGATCGAGGCGATGACCGGACCGGTCGGCTTTCCCAAGCCGATCAAAGCGGCTTCCGAGAGCTGCAGGCTCGCTTCGATCGTTTCAGGCACCGCGTCGGTTGCCCCCAACTTATAGAGATGACTGGCGTGCGCGGCGTCGCGCGCCCGCGAGACGATGAGGATGTCCGGCCGTAGCGCGCGGACATGTCTAACGACGTCGTCGATTTCGCTTTGGGTGTGGATGGTGATGATGACGCCGACCGCATTGGCGAGCCCGCACGCTTCAAGAAATGTCGGGTCAGACGCGTCGCCGTAAAATACCTCGTGCCCCTCGCGGCGGTCGCGGGTGACCGCCGGGGCGTCCATGTCGGCCGCGACATAGGCGATGCCGTGCTCTTTCAGCAGCGAGCAGACGAGCTTGCCGACGCGGCCGTAGCCGACGACAATCGCGTGATTGCGCTCCCCGGCCGGCCGCACCGCGAGTTCGGGAGCGGCGGGCGCGGTCGAGCGCAGTCGCGCCCCAAAGCGCCGGCCCATGATGGCGAGAAGCGGCGTCAATACCATCGTGACCGAGGTGAGCGCGAGCGCAAAGTGGGAAACGTTCGGGTCGACCAGGCCGGCGGTGGCCGCCACGCCGATGCTCACGAAGGCGAACTCGCCGCCGGGGCCGAGCAGTACGCCGGTCTCGACCGCCACCGGCCAGGACAGCCGGAACAGCCGGCCGAGGCCGATCACGATGATCGCCTTGGCGGCGATCAGGCCGGCGACGCAGCCGGCGAGCAACAGCGGTTCGCCGATCAGTTCGCGGTAATCGACCTCCATGCCGACGGTGAAGAAGAAGATGCCGAGAAGGAGCGCCTTGAACGGCTCGATGGCCGCCTGGATCGCGCGCCGGTATTCGGTTTCGGCGAGTAGGAGGCCGGCGACGAAAGCACCGAGCTCCATCGACAGGCCGGCCTCATCGGCGACCACGCCAGCGCCGACGATCACGAACAGAACAGCGGCGATGAAAAGGTCGCGCGAGCGCGTACTCGCCACCAGGCGAAACAGCGGCCGGATCAGCACGCGGCCGAAAACGACGATTACAGAGAGTCCAATCGCCGCGGAGATGAGCGCGCTGGCGAGGCTCGCCAGCGCCGAATGGCCGCGGCCTGCCGCCACGATGGAAATGAACACCAGGATTGGAACGACCGCGAGGTCCTGCGCCAACAGTACGGCAAAGCTCGCGCGCCCCACGTTCGCGGTCAGCCGTTCCTGCTTGGCGAGGAGTTCAAGCGCGATCGCGGTCGAGGACAGCGAGAGGCTGGCGCCGAGAATGATGGCCACCTGCAGGTCTTGGCCCATCGCCGCCGCGACTCCGGTAATCAAGGCGGCGGTAAGCAGGATCTGCAATCCGCCCAGTCCGAAGACCAGCCGGTGCATCGTCAGCAAGCGGCTGAACGAGAGTTCGATGCCGATGAGAAATAGCAGGAAGACGACGCCGAGCTCAGCGATGCCCTGGACGTTCTTGGCGTCTCCGACGGTAAACCAATAGAGGATGGGAAACGAGCGGATGAACGATCCGAGGCCAAGCGGCCCGAGGATGGCGCCGGCCAGGAGATAGCCGAGCGTCGGGCTCAAGCCCAGGCGGCTGACGGCCGGCACCAGAATTGCCGCCGTACCGAGCACGACCAGCGCGTCGCTGTAGGCAGCGATGTTGATTGTCGGGCCCATGCAATCCTTCGCCGCGTCCGTCTCGCAACTTGCCGCGCGAAACTAGTGGTCTGATTCTAACATTCGCATCGCGTTTCGGCACCCCATCGTGCGGCCCGGCGGCACGCAGGGCCTCGACCTCATCATTGCTATTGATAATGTAAGCTCGCCGGAAACCGGTCCGGCCGGGAGCATGCAATTCCAATGACAGATCTCACCATTACGGCCGTCCGCACCACGATGCTGCGCATGCCGTGGCCCGATACGCCCTGGCTCAAGGGCCACGCCTTCGGCGATACGCGGGGATTTCTCGTGCTGGAAGTTGAGACCAAAGGCGGCGTCGTCGGCATGGGTTATCTGTTCCTGTTCCGCTCGGGCATGCGCACGATCGCCGCCTGCCTCGAAGAGTGCATTGTGCCGCGCGTCATCGGCAAGGACGCGAGCGCGGTAGAGGCGATCTGGCAGGATCTGTGGCGCACGACCATGACCTACGGGCGCGGCGGCATAGCAGTCATGGCAATGTCGGCGCTCGACATCGCGCTGTGGGACGCGCTTGGCAAAGCGGCCAAGCTGCCGCTGCACCGGCTGTGGGGCCATTACCGTTCGCAGCTCCCAGCGTACGGCTCAGGCTGCTTCCGCGGTTCCGGCGGCGACGGCATGATCGCCAAGGCGCTGCATTACAAGGAGCGCGGCTACAAGGCGATCAAGATGCAGGTCGCGCACACCGCCGACCCCGCCGCCGATCTCGACAATGTCAAACGCATGCGCGAAGCGCTCGGCCCGGACATTGCGATTATGATCGACGTCAACATGGGCTGGACCGCCGACGTTGCCATCCTGATGGGGCGGAAGTTTCAGGACTACGACGTGTATTGGCTGGAGGAGCCGGTGGTGGCTGACGATTTCGCCGGCTATTCGCGCATCGCCGAGGCGCTCGACCTGCGCATCGTCGGTGGCGAAACGCATTTCACCCGCTTCGACCTCAAGCCGTTTTTCGAACATCCACGCCTGCCTATCCTGCAGCCCGATCCGATGCGTGGGGGCCTGACGGAACTGCGCAAGATCGCGACCGTCGCCGACACCTGGGGCATGACGATGGCGCCGCATCTGTTTCCGGAGCTGAACGTGCAATTGCTCGCCTCGATCCCCAATGGCTTATGGATCGAGGACATGGGGCTCGCCGACGATCTCTGGGTCGACCCGGTGCCGGTTGTGAACGGCATGATCGCAGTGCCGGAGCGGCCGGGGCACGGGCTCGCATTTAAGCCGGAAATTTTGAAGGAATACGCCGTGAAGTGAGTCTGCGGCGTTCCGACTATCGCGGGTCCAGCCATCCGGTCGTGGCGACAGGTGCAAGTATTGGCTCGGCCAAACAAACATTTGGCCGCCAAGCTGGGCAATGTATCGCGGCAACACCTTTTGGGCTGGCCTTGACTACCGATGCTCCGCCCCAGCCTGGCGCGCCGGGGAAAACGAAAGTGGAGCCATACCAGGAGGTCGCCGTGCCGCCCCAGCGCCAGCCCCAGCCGCCGAAATAAAAGCCGAAATGCGGTTTCGCCGCGTGTGCCGTACGGACGCGATGCGGACGATGACCGACGACCCGCTGCGTCTTATGGGGCTTGGGAACCGGCAGTTCAGCGGCGTTCGCCGCATAGGGCAAGAGCAGCAATATCGCCGAGAATGCAACAATTCTGACCACAGCGTCACCAAAACGCATAACAGAACGAATAAGGCCGCCTACGTCGATGAGTTAAAAACCGCTCATCACGTTGCTGGTTCCGTCAAAATGTCGCTGACTGGCCGGCAAGGACTCTCCTCCAAGCCCGACACCTTGAGGGCGCCATTGCAAGCCTCTTCACTTGCTTCGCCCGAGTATCGTTGCGAGTTCATCTTCGAGCGAGCGCGGCGAAATCCCAAGCGAGCGAAAGCCCGGCAGGTTTGCGGAGGCCGTGGTGTCGATCTGCATGAGTTCGACCTGATTGCGTGTCAGTGGCGGCTCCGGCAGGCTCTGAGCAAGACTGGCCAGCGCATTCCACAAGGCAAACGGTATCGGCATCAACACCGGCCGCAATCCTGCGATACGAGCGATGGTTCGCAACAGCTCCTCGTAAGAGTAGACCTGTGGGCCGGCCAGTTCGTAGACGGGATATGGCTTCTGGCTCTGCCGTAGGATTCGTGTGATCGCTGCTGCCACGTCGTCCGCATGCACCGGTTGGAGTCTGGTCCGGCCATCGCCGAATATCGGATACGCTGGTAGCGACCGCAGCAGCCGGAGAATTGTCGTCAGAAATGCGTCATCTGCCGCAAATATCACGGCCGGGCGGACAATAACTGCGCCGGGACATGCGGCCTGTACGGCCGCCTCACCTTCGCCGCGGCTGCGAATGTAGCTCGAAGGTGAGGCCGTGTTGGCTCCGATCCCTGATATGTGCACAAACCGTCTGACTCCCGCCTGCCTCGCTGCTCTTGCGATCTTGCCGGCCGTTTCCACGTGCACCGAGCGAAACGTGTCGTTCCCATGCTCAACGTAAAGACTGATCGCATTGACAGCGCCGTCGGCACCGGCAAGTGCCGCCTCCACGGAGCGTTCATCACGTGCATCGGCGGCGATCTGTTCGATGCCATCGGCCTCGGTCCGCCCCTGATGTCGCGAGACTATGCGCACCTTGGTGCCGGCCTCGTGCAAATGGCGCGCGATGCGACGGCCTAGAAAGCCGGTCCCGCCAAATACCGTTGCGCAGTTCATTTCTCGATCGGTCAGATTATCCGGTGCGACGCTCTTGATTGACCCATTGAGCGCGGCGCGCACCGTTTCGGCCGCCTCTGCTGGGGAGCTACCTCGATTGACATGGTGCGAAATCACATCGAGCAAAATTTGCGCTGCGGGGCCGACCGTCTGCCATTCCATCTTCGCTTGATCGATCAGCGGTTCGGCTTCAGCG
>DATJTL010000355.1:0-9646 GCA_035503415.1 Xanthobacteraceae bacterium | reverse complement strand
CAGTCACGCGACCCGCTATACGGTTCCGCAGAGACAACATTCCTCCCCGAAAGGGGGAGGAAATAAAGCGACGGTTCGGAGCAAATAGAGAATGTCCGCGATGCGTCCAAAACCACGGCCCGGGGTCCTCGATATCGCCCCTTATGTGCCCGGCAAGAGCAAGGCGCCTGGCGTGGCCAAGGTGTTCAAGCTGTCCTCGAACGAGACGCCGCTCGGGCCGAGCCCGCGCGCGATCGAGGCTTACAATTCGATCGGCCCGCATCTGCACGATTATCCGGACGGATCGGCGACCGATCTGCGCGAGGCGATCGGCCGTGCCTTTGGCCTCGATCCCGACCGCATCGTCTGCGGCGCCGGCTCCGACGACCTCTTGCACTTGCTTGCCTACGCTTATCTCAGCGACGGCGACGAGGCGATCCACACCAGACATGGCTTTCTGATCTATCCGATCGTCACGCTCGGCACCGGCGCGCAGCCGATCGAAGTGCCGGAGACCGATTTCACGGCGGACGTCGATGGGATTCTCAAGGCGGTGACGAGCAAGACCAAGATCGTCTTCCTCGCCAACCCGAACAATCCGACGGGCACATGCCTGCCCTACGACGAAGTCAAGCGCCTGCATCGCGGCCTGCCCGGGCACGTGCTGCTGGTGCTCGACGCCGCCTACGCCGAGTACGTCCGGCGCAACGACTATGAGGCCGGCATCGAACTAGTGGCGACCTCCGACAACGTCGTCATGTGCCGCACCTTCTCGAAGATCCACGGTCTCGCCAATTTGCGGCTCGGCTGGATGTTTGGTCCCGCGCACATCGTCGATGCGGTCAACCGCATCCGCGGCCCGTTCAACGTCAGCGGCGCCGCCATCGCCGCCGGCGTGGCGGCGATCGAGGACCTCGATCACCAGGAACGATCGCGCGAGCACAACACGCGCTGGCTCGCCTGGCTGACCGAGGAGATCGGCAAGCTCGGTCTCAAAGTGACGCCGAGCGTCGCCAACTTCATCCTGATCCATTTTCCGCAGACCAAGGGCCGCACCGCCCAGGATGCCGACGCATTCCTTACCGCGCGCGGACTGATCCTGCGCTACGTCGCCGCCTACAAGCTGCCGAACGCGCTGCGCCTTTCCGTCGGCACCGAAGAGGCCAACCGGCTCGTCGTTGCGGCGCTCAAAGAATTCCTGGCGGGCTGAGCACGCGGAGATTCCATTGGCGAAGCCTGTACCATTATTTCACCGCCTCGCTTTGATCGGCGTGGGCCTGATCGGTTCCTCGATTGCACGGGCCGCACGCGCCCAAGGCGTCGTAGGCGAGATCGTGGCGAGCGCGCGCTCGGCGCAAACACGGCGGCGCGTCGCCGAGCTCGGCATTGCCGATCAGGTGGTCGAGACCAACGCCGCGGCGGTCGCCGGCGCCGACCTCGTGATCGCGTGTGTGCCGGTCGGCGCCTGCGGCGAGGTTGCCAAGGAGATCGCGCCGCATCTTAGAGCGGGCGCGATCGTCTCCGATGTCGGCTCGGTGAAGGCGGCGATCATCCGCGATATGGGGCCGCATATTCCCGCAGGCGTCCATTTCGTCCCGGCGCATCCGGTCGCCGGCACCGAGCATTCCGGACCCGACGCCGGTTTTGCCGAGTTGTTCGTCGGCCGCTGGTGCATCTTGACCCCGCCGCCGGGCGCCGATGCCGGCGCCGTTGAGCGGCTCGCCGCATTCTGGCGGGCAATCGGGGCCAACGTCGAATCGATGCCGGCCGAGCATCACGATCTGGTGCTCGCCATCACCAGCCATCTGCCTCACCTCATCGCCTACACGATCGTCGGCACCGCCGACGAGCTGGCCGAGGTGACGCGCTCGGAGGTGCTCAAATTCTCCGCCGGCGGCTTTCGCGATTTCACCCGCATCGCCGCCTCCGATCCCACCATGTGGCGCGACGTTTTCCTCGCCAACAAGGACGCCGTCCTGGAAATGCTCGGCACCTTCAACGAGGACTTGGCGCAGCTCACGCGCGCCATCCGCCGCGGCGACGGCGATACTTTATTTGATCATTTTGCGCGCACGCGCGCCATCCGCCGCGGCATCGTCGAGATTGGCCAGGACTCGCCGACGCCGGATTTCGGCCGCTCGCATCCGGAGTTGCCGGTCGAGCCGTTGCCGCGGCCTTATGCGGCGGCAAGCGACGACTGAACACTCCGTAACGTACGCAATCGTCAGCCGCGCGCTTTGACGGCGAGCGCTTCGTTGACCGCGCCGCGCAGCGCCGCCACCGAGAACGGCTTGGAGATGACATCGTGGATCAGCGCATCGAGCCCCTGCGCGCGCTCGCGTTGATCGGCATAGCCGGTCATCAGCAAAATCGTTAGCTCGGGAAAGTCGCGCGCCGCGGCGAGCGCCAGCGCGATCCCGTCCATGATCGGCATGCGGACATCGGTGAGCAGAAGGTCGAAGCGCCCCTGTTCGCGGGTGAGCGCCTCAAGCGCCTCGCTGCCGTCGCACGTCGTCTCCACCTCGTGACCGTCAATGGCGAGCGCCCGTGCGCACATTGTGCCAAGCGTAACCTCGTCCTCGGCGATGAGAATGCGAGCCATGAGCGTCAACGCGTGTCGGCGACAATATCGCGGCGGGTGAGGAAGCGGATCAGCACATCGCGGCCTTCAGGCGGCGGCGAGGCGAGCCGCGCGCGGAAGCCGATGGCGTGATAGGCCGGCAGCCGCGCTTGCGACGGCGCGACAGTCCATGAATAGACTTCCTGCTTGGCGGCGTTGCGCACCGCGAGCTTGAGCCGCGGGACGTCGATTTCAGCGCCGGTGTCGTTGACGATGTTGCCTTGCACCACCAGGATCGGCACGCCTTCGTGCGCTTCCATGCTGGTGGCGACTTGATCAAACGAGAGCCCGCGCACGTTCACCGGCAATCCGATCGCCGCATAGAGCGAGGCGGTTTGCGGCAGAACGCGCACGATATCTTTGCGCCAGCCGACGAGAATACAGTCGACAACGAGCAGGGCGAGAATGGCGGTCTGCAGCCGCGACAGCGACCATTGCCACACCCCGCGCTTGGCGCCTCGGCGAGAGAAACGGGCGGCGTAGCTCTCGATGTCGTCCTGCGCCGGGCCGGACGACGCGGTTGCATCATCGCCGTCGATTGGCGCGCCGCCGGCGTCGAGATCGACCGGGGCGATCGACGGTGCTTCGACCTCGATGGGTTCGCTTGAGGGGTCGCCGGCGTCGACTGACCAAGGCGATTGCGGATCAAGCCCATCGGCCAGGATATTCGGGGGATCTACGTCAGCCAGCTCGGAATCGGGCGCGTGGTCAAACGGTCCCGCTTGGCCTTCCATCCCGGCCGCAACCTCTGCGGCCACATCATCGCCTTCTGCACCTGCCGCTGCAGACGGCTCGGCGTCCGGCGCCGAACCAAGCGCTTCGGCCGCCGCGATGAGCCTGTCGGCATGGTTGAGCGCGACGTGCCATACCGTGCGGCAGCGCACGCAGCGCACCCTGCGGCCCATAGGCTCAAGGCTTGCCGGCTCGACATCGTAGGAGGTAGCGCAGGATGGGCAGACGATGAGCATCGGCGAATCAGATGCGCGGCGGCTTTACGGTCGGCGTAGCACCCGATCCGTTAACGGACTGGAAACCACGGCAACGCCCAACACTATACGGTCGCCATAATGTTAAAGTTCCCCGTCAGGGCGAATCAGGCCGCCACCGGCAGGCCAGAGCCGCCGGCGGCTCCGGGTCTTTTACGGCAGAAGGTCTTTGGAGGGCCCGTGTGATCCTGTTTGAGAATGTCGGCTTGCGCTACGGGCTCGGCCGCGAGGTCCTGCGCGACCTGACCTTTCGCATCGACACCCATTCGTTTCAGTTCCTCACCGGGCCGTCCGGCGCGGGCAAAACCTCGCTGCTGCGCCTATTGTTCCTGTCGCTGCGGCCGACCCGCGGCCTGATCACGATGTTTGAGCAGGATACCGCGACGCTTTCCAAGGACAGCCGCGCCACGCTGCGCCGCCGCATCGGCATCGTGTTTCAAGATTTTCGGCTGCTCGATCATATGACCACCTACGAAAACGTGTCGCTGCCGCTGCGGGTGCTCGGCATGGACGAGGCGACCTACCGGGCCGAGGTCGTCGAGTTGCTGCAATGGGTGGGGCTTGGCGAGCGGATCGACGCGTTGCCGGCGATCCTGTCCGGCGGCGAGAAACAGCGCGCGGCGATCGCCCGTGCGGTCATCGCGCGTCCGCAACTCTTGCTCGCCGACGAGCCGACCGGCAATGTCGATCCCAACCTCGGCCAGCGCCTGTTGCGGCTGTTCATCGAACTCAACAAAACCGGGACAGCCATCGTCATCGCCACCCACGATATCGCGCTGATGGATGAATACGACGCCCGGCGTCTGGTCCTGCATGAGGGACGGCTTCATGTCTACGACTGAACCGCTCGACGAGCCGATCGAGACGCTGGCGGAGCCGTGGGACGATCTCGAAGCAACGTCGCTGGGCGGACAAGGGCCGCGCGTCTCGACCGCCATCGTGCCAAAAGGTTCGATTGCCGGCCGCTCGCTCGCCGCAGTGGTCGCCATCATGACTTTTCTCGCCGGACTGACCGCAGGTGCGGTGATGATGGTAGTCAGCTCCGCCAACGATTGGCGTTCCGACGTCGGACGTGAAGTCACCATCCAGATCCGTCCGGTGGCCGGACGCGACATCGAGGCCGACGTGCGCAAGGCGGTCGAAATCGCGCGCGCCTCCCAGGGCATCGCTGATGTGCGCGCCTACACCAAAGAAGAGTCGGCGCGGCTGGTGCAGCCTTGGCTCGGCAACGGCCTCAATCTCGACGACCTGCCGATCCCGCGCATGATCGTGGTCAAGCTGTGGTCCGGCGCCCCGCCGGATTTTACCGCCATGCGCGCGACGCTGGCGGCGCAGGTACCGAGTGCGATCCTCGACGATCACCATCGCTGGATCGACCGCATGCGCGACATGGCTGGAGCGGCTGCGGCCGGCGGGTTCGGCATTCTCGCGCTGGTGCTGGCTGTCACGGTGCTTTCGGTGACCTTCGCCACGCGCGGCGCCATGGCGACAAACCGGCCGATCGTCGAAGTGCTGCACTATGTCGGCGCGACCGACGGCTTTGTCGCCAGCCAGTTTCAGCGCCATTTTCTGATCCTGGGCTTCAAGGGTGGCGCCATCGGCGGGGGCGCCGCGATCGTGCTCTTCGGCGTCCTTCAGGCAATGAACGCCTGGCTCTCGGGAACGCCCGGCGGCGACGAGTTCGCCGCGTTGTTCGGCAGCTTCTCCATCGGCGCCGCCGGCTACGCGGCGATCCTCGCGCAGATCGTGCTGATGGCGCTGGTGACCGCGCTTGCCTCGCGCCGCACCGTCAACCGCACGCTTGCTACCGTCGATTAAGGCGCGGTACGTCACGCATGCCCTCCACGGACTTGACGCCGCGGTTCAAGGCGACGATGACCGCTATCGGGCCACCGCCAGAGTCGGCCGGGGCGAGGATCAGCGCGGGGGAAGCGCGCGGCCATGATCAGCCTTAAGACGGCAGTGCGTACGCGACGCCTCAGAAAGCTCGCCCTGCGCGGAGGCGTACTCGGCATGCTTGCGCTTTTGCTCGGCTTTGTGGTCTTCGTCTGGCTGCTGCCCAGCCAGGTCGTGCTCAATCGCGACGCCGACGGTATCGTGGTGCTGACCGGAGGAACCTCGCGCGTCACCGACGCGCTCGAACTCCTCTTCGCCCATCGCGGCAAGCGCTTGCTGATCAGCGGCGTCAATCCCGGCACCACGATTGCCGACATCGCCCACGAAAATCCCAACTATGACCGGCTGTTCGAGTGCTGCGTCGATCTCGACTATTCGGCCGTCAACACGCTCGGCAACGCCGTACAAACGCGGCTGTGGGCCGCAAACCACGATTTTCATTCGCTGATCGTCGTTACTTCGTCCTATCATATGCCGCGCGCGCTCGCCGAGCTGTCGCACCAGTTGCCGGACGTCTCGCTCGTGCCGTATCCGGTGCTGTCCGATCGCCTGCGCACCGAACCGTGGTGGTCGAACGGCGACACGACCAGGGTCGTCGTGTCGGAATACTTCAAATTTCTCTTCGCCGAACTGCGCATGCGCTTCGATAAAGTGCCGCCCGATACCGGCAATAGCCGGATCACCGCCGCCCGGCCGTCGTAAAACGGCCGGAGCGGAGCGCCCGCGCGCATAAAGCCGCAATGGTGCCCAGTGTCCCGATCGCCTGCCCTCTTCGCCCGCTCGCTTATTTTCAACGCACTGTTTTATGCGAGCCTGATCCTTCACATGATCGTGGCGCTGCCGGTTCTCGCCCTGCCGCACCGCGTTCACCTCATTTTCATCCGCTCTTATTCGCGCACCAGCCTCTGGCTGTTGCGAACAATCTGCGGCACCAAGGTCGAGTGGCGCGGCGCCGAGAAGATTCCATCGGGCGCCTGCATCGTCGCCTGCAAACATCAATCGCTGTGGGAAACGTTCGCCCTCTACGCGATACTCGCCGATCCGGCCTACATCCTCAAACGCGAGCTGATGTGGATTCCGCTGTTCGGCTGGCACATGCGCAAGGCGGGACTTATTCCGATCGACCGCAGCGCCGGGCTTTCGGCGCTGTCGCGGATGACCGCGCGGGCAAAAAAAGAGCTGGCTCGCTCCCGCCAAGTCATCATTTTCCCCGAAGGAACGCGGCGGCCGATCGGCGCCGAGGCGAGCTACAAACCCGGCATCGCGCACCTCTACGCGAGAGCCGGCGTCGTCTGCGTGCCGCTCGCACTTAATTCCGGAATGTTTTGGCCGCGCCGTTCGTTGTTGCGCTATCCCGGCACCATACTGGTCGAAGCGCTGGACCCGATCGCTCCAGGACTCGACCCGCGCAGTTTCCTGGCGCGGCTGCAAGACGTTCTGGAGGAGGCGACGGCGCGGTTGGTCCAAGAGTCTCGAAGCCAATCTCGAGACCAATCTTGAGGCCAATCGCAAAACCAGTCTCAGGGCTCGGCAGCCCCAAGCTGGCCATCCGATTGCTGAGGCCGAATTTCCGTTTCCGATTTGCCGAGCCGCTCGGCGAGCAGATGCATGTCGGTCTCCCGATAGCCGAGCGCTTCGAGCGCGCGCACTGCGTCGAGCACATATTCGCGATTGGGACCGGAGCGGCCGTGACCCTGGCGCACGTGGTGCAGGCGCTCGGCGAGCGAGAGCCGCCCGGCATATTGCACATGGCCGCGGTCGACGACGTAGACCAGCGCATCGACTTGGCGGCGCTCCGCATCTTCCAGGTCGATCCGCCGCACGGTCTCGCGATACACGGACGTCACCTGCTCGCGGGCGCGCAAATAGGCGATGGTCTGCGCCCGTGCCTTCGCGGCAACCCGATAGGCGATCCCGCGGCACATGCCGCCGAGGTCGAGCCCCAGCACCAGCCCCGGCCGCTCCGGCGTGCCGCGATGAACGTATGAGTAAACACAGAGCGCCCGGTGCAGCCCCTTGAGCCGCGCCGGTACGCGCTCCAGCGCCTCGAATCCGGGCCGCCACATCAGCGAGCCGTAGCCAAATACCCACAGTTCGCCGGTTTCGTGCTCGTCGATTGCAGTCATTGTGGGTGTTGAGTTGGCGTGTTGCGTCGGCGTTTTGACTTGGCGTGTTGACTTGCGGCCCCCTCCCCGTTCGCGTAGCAGGCCGGCCGGGGGTGGCACAATGGCGCCCGGAATGCACAATGTCCGCCGGAAGGTCTTGGACTGGAAGGTCTTGGACTGGAAGGTCTTGGAAACGCCGCACTTTGTGGGCGAAAAGGCGAAATAGCATAGGCGAAAAGGCAAAATGGCCGGTGAATCTCCGCTTAGCATGATGCGCGCGGATCGCCCGCGGATGGTGCAGCGCGGCGGCAGGGCCGCCGCTGCCAAGCCACGCCGGCGGCCGCGAACCGCCATTGCGCTCGTCGCTCTTATTATCGTACTCGCGGCCGGCTGGTGCGGGCTGTGGTACTACGCCGCCTCGGTTGCAGACCGCACTCTGGCCGGCTGGGTGGCGCGGGAAGCTGCCGCTGGCAGGCTCTATAGCTGCGGTTCGGAAGGAGTTTCCGGCTTTCCGTTCCGCATCCAGGCGCACTGCGTCACGGCCGACGCCACTATCAAATCCTCCACACCGCCGTTCGTGATCGCCGCCAAGGACATCACCTTTACGGCGCAAGTCTACCATCCGACCTTGCTGGTCGGCGAGGTGACCGGCCCGCTCACGGTTGCAGCGCCCGGGCAGGCGCCCAGCTTTGTCGCCACCTGGTCGTCGGCACACATGAGCGTGAGCGGCCTGCCGCCCAACCCGGACGCCGTTACCGTCACGATCGAACAGCCGCATCTCAACCAAGGCTCGGGCGACAATGCGCCGACACTGTTCGCCGCCAACGATGCCGATTTGCAGGCCCGCATCATCGCCGGCTCGGCCGACAATAATCCGGTGATCGACGCGGTTCTCCATTTCGATTCCGCTACGGCGCCGAGCATCCATCCGCTCCTCGGCGAGCCGCTGCAGGGCAATATCGAGGTGGTGCTGCGCGGCTTTAAGGACCTGTCGCCGAAACTGATGGCTGACCGCTTCCGCGAGATGCAGGCGTCGGGCGGCAATATCGAGATCAAGTCGCTGCGCATCGAACGACCGGATGCGGCAGTGACTGGCTCCGGCACGCTGACCGTCAACGCCAACGGCAGACTCGACGGGGTCATTCAAGTCGCCGTCTACGGGCTCGACAGCATCGTGCCGCAGCTCGGCATCGACAAGCTGATCGGACAGGGCCTCGACCGGCTCGCGGGTGCGAACGGACAGAACGGGCAAGGGCTTTCCGCGCTCAACCGCTTGTTGCCGGGATTGAGCGGCGTTGTCAGCCAGAGCGCCAATGCCAGCGTGGTCGACGACCTGAAAAAAATGGGTCAGCAGACCCAGATCGACAATAAGCCCGCGGTCGCGCTGCCGCTGCGCTTTGCCAACGGCTCGGTCTATCTCGGCATCATCCGCATCGGCGAGGTGCCGGCGCTGTTCTGAGGCTGCCGATCGATTCTCGCAATTCATCAGCGCTCTTTTTGTAGCATAATGAGATTCGGCTTATTCGCTGGATCGTCATTGCGAGGAGCGATAGCGACGAAGCAATCCAGAGCGGCCTCTTCGCTTTCGCAAACCGCCCCTGGATTGCTTCGCTTGCGCTCGCAATGACGCAAGCGCCCCCGTTCTCGCGCTGCGCTTTTTTTCGCCGCCCCGAGTATTGAGCAAGCCATTCCGCACGAACTCTCCGCTAACCCGACCTTCGTCAGATGAATCCGGCAGTGGAAGGCCGAATTCATCACGATCGGGGGCGGCTATTTCGTAGCCCGGATTGAGCGGCCCTCCTGCGCTCGCTCGGCGAGCTTCGGAGGGTTTGAGTCCACCGAAGCGCGGAGCGGGTAGGTGGAAGCGAAATCCGGGAAGGAAAGTCCGGCTCGCTCGCCGCTCCCGGGTTTCGCTACGCTCAACCCGGGCTACGAAACTCTTTTCGACTCGCTTCCTGCAACAAAAAGGAAGCAGAACGCCGGAAGACGCAGAGTCCAACCGCCGCACTTGCAAGTGCGGCGCGCGTCCAGCGGGACGCGCACGCCTTCCGGCGTTCCAC
>DATJTL010000354.1:0-9109 GCA_035503415.1 Xanthobacteraceae bacterium | reverse complement strand
GCCCAGACGATGTGGCGGCAGTCGAAGATCATGGTCGAGGTGTTGCCGCGCTGGCGCTTCTCGCCGTTGACGTCGAGCCACATGTCGAGATTTTGCGGGTTCTTGATCTCGTCTTTGGTGACCAGCCACGGCCCGAGCGGGCCGAAAGTCTCGCAGCCCTTGCCCTTGGTCCATTGGCCGGCGCGCTCGATCTGAAACACGCGCTCGGAGACGTCGTTGGCGAGGCAATAGCCGGCGACCACGTCGAGCGCCTTGTCCTTGGACAGATAACGGGCATGGCTGCCGATGATGATGCCGAGCTCCACTTCCCAGTCGAGCTTCGAGGAATCCTTCGGGACCATGGTGTCGTCGTTGGGGCCGCAAATGCAGCTCGGCGCCTTGTTGAAGATGATCGGTTCCTTGGGGATCGCCATGCCGGCTTCGGCGGCATGGTCGGAATAGTTGAGCCCGATGGCGATGAAATTGCCCACCTTGCCGACGCAGGGGCCGATGCGCGGCTTGCCCTTGACCAGCGGCAGCTTGTCCGGATTGAGCTTGCGCAGCTTGGCGAGGCCCTTTTGCGAGAGCACGTCGCCTGAAATGTCGGGCACGATTTTGGAGAGGTCGCGGATGCGGCCCTGCGCGTCGATCATGCCAGGCTTCTCGCGGCCGGGCGCGCCGTAACGAACGAGTTTCATGGAGGTCTCCCTAAGTAGATAATTCTGCGATTGAGCCAATTTTAGAAGGCGCCGGGAAATCTCCCGCCGTCGATCAGAAGGTTCTGCCCGGTGATATAGCCGGCTTGGGCGGAGCAGAGAAACGCGCACGTTGCACCGAATTCGTCGGGCGTGCCGAGGCGCCGGGCCGGCACCGAGTCGACGTTGAGCGCCAGCGCGTCCTCGAAGCTCGTGCCCCTTTTCTGTGCCGTCGACACCACGTTGGACCGGAAGCGGTCGGTGTCGAAAATCCCCGGAAGCATGAAGTTGATGGTGACGTTGGCGGCGGCGACCGAGCGCGCGACGCCGGCGAGGAAGGCGGTCAGTCCCGCCCGGGCGCCCGAGGACAGATCGAGGCCGAACAGCGGCATCTTCACCGAGCCCGAGGTGATGTTTACGATGCGGCCGAATTTGTTCGCCACCATCGGGTCGATCGCTTTCTGAATGAGCTCGACGGCAACCACCATGTTGGCAATGACGCCGTCGATCATCTTTTGGCGGTCGAGGTCGCGGAAATCGCGGAACGGCGGGCCCGCATTGTTATTGACCAGGATGTCCGGCTGCGGGCAGGCGGCGAATAGCGCCTTCTGGCCCTCCGGCGAGGCGACGTCAGCGGCCACGGCCGTGATCTTGGCCCCGGTTTCCTTGCGCAACTCGTCGGCGGTCGCCGCCAGCCGGTCCTTGTCGAGGCCGTTGATCACGACCTCGCAGCCGGCTTCCGCCAGCTGCTTGGCGCAGGCGCGGCCGAGCCCCCGGCTCGAGGCGCAGACGATGGCCTTGCGGCCGGCTATTCCGAGATCCATGTGGTTTGTAACCTCCGCAATCACGGGCGTGGTTGAGCGTCGCGATCAAGCCTAGCCCTGCAACGGCCTTCAATTCCGGCCATATTCCGCAGCGAATCGCAGCCTGTCCTATCCGGTTGGAGCCTCGCGCGCTAGACGGCTCGATAGCCCGGCCCTTTTCAGCACGCGGTTTGCGCTGCCTCGGTACAGAGGTTTATAAGGCTCGCTTGTCCGCGCTCCTCAGCCACATCTCGCTTTTGCAAATTTCGCTCGTCGTCGTGGTCACAGCCGTGTCCGCGGTGCTGGGGGGCATCGCCGGCTACGGCACCGGGCCGCTGATGCCGCTCGTGCTCGTTCCCCTGGTGGGTGCCAAACCGGTCGTGCCCATCATCGCCATTTCGTCCATGTTCACCAATGGCGCGCGCCTGTCGGCCTTCCGCAACGTGCTGCATGTGCGCCTGGCATTGATGGCCTGTGCCGCAGCGCTTCCCACCTGCATCCTGGGAGCTTGGCTTTATACCCTGCTGTCAGGACGCGGCGCTGCAATCGTGATCGGCTCGACCCTGATTGCGACCGTACCGGTGCGGCGCGTTCTCAAGCGCCGCGGCCATCAGCTTGGCGAAAAGGCCTTTACCGCCGCTGCGGCCGGCTGGGGCGTGCTGGTCGGCGGCACCAGCGGTGCCGGGGTGGTGCTGTTGTCGCTGCTGCTGGCGTCTGGGCTGGAAAGCACTGCGGTGATCGCTACCGATTCCGCAATTTCGCTCGCCACCGGCGTATTAAAGCTCTCGACCTTCGGGCTTGCCGGCTTGCTGACCCCCACCGTCATCGCCATCGGCCTGCTGATGGGGCTGATCGGCTTTCCCTGTACCTTTCTCGCCAAGCTGATCGTCGCTCGGATTCCGGTGCATGTGCACACCGCGATCCTCGACGTCATTGTCATCGTCGGTGGCACGGTGATGATTATCGGTGCGCTGATTGACTAGCTAGATCTCTCCGGCGCCGCCGTCATCGCAACCGATTCCGTGATGTCCGTCGTCATGAGCGTCATCAGACAGCCGGGCTGACGTGCTGCGACCACGGCCGTTGCCGCGTTCAACGTCTCTTGGCGCGGCTCTTTTCGGCTTCCTCCTCATCGTCCTCTTCGTCGTCTTCCTCATCGTCATCATCGTCGTCGTCTTCGTCTTCCTCGTGCTCCTCTTCGTCGTCCTCCTCTTCGTCCTCGACTTCCATAGACTCGACAACCGTGAGTGCGATGGCGGGAATCGATTGCCGGAACATCTGGCCATCGTCGCCGATCCATACGCAATCGATGTCTTCCTCATCAACCGAAACGATCGTCATGGGATGTCCGCCCGACTTGAGCATGACCACGTCGCCAGCCTTCAACGCCATCGGCGCCTCCTACGTTGGGGATTGGAGCGAGAACCTAGAGAAGCCTTGTGACGATTGTTCGTCATTCAGCCACGGCCAAAACATTTGCGCCGATCGCTGCGCCTGATTTAGGGCCACTTCACCACGGGCGGCATCGAGGAAAGAATCGACTCGACATTGCCGCCGGTGCGCAGCCCGAAAATCGTGCCGCGGTCGTAGAGCAGATTGAACTCGACGTAGCGCCCGCGGCGCACGAGTTGTTCCTCGCGCTCGGCCTCGGTCCACGGTTTTGCGTAATTCCGCTGCACCAGCTCCGGATAAATGCGCAGAAACCTGCGGCCGACCTCCTGGGTGAACGCGAAGTCGGCGTCGAAGTCGCCGCTGTCGAGCCAGTCGTAGAAAATGCCGCCGATGCCGCGCATCTCGCCGCGGTGCTTGAGAAAGAAATACTCATCGCACCACGCCTTGAACTTGTCGTAGGGCGCGACCTTGGCATGCGCGTCGCAGGCTGCCTTCATGGCGGCGTGAAACGCTATCGTATCGGGATCGGCCTGCGTGCGGCGGCGATCGAGCAGCGGCGTGAGATCGGCGCCGCCGCCGAACCACGCCTTGGTGGTCACGACATAGCGTGTGTTCATGTGCACCGCTGGCACGTGCGGATTGTGCATATGGGCGATGAGCGAAACGCCGCTGGCGAAAAACCGGGGATCCTCGGCAGCGCCGGGAATCTCTTTGCGGAATTCCGGGGCGAATTCCCCGAACACGGTGGAGACGTGGACGCCGACCTTTTCGAAGACGCGGCCTTTCATCACCGCCATGACGCCGCCGCCACCCGGCGCGCCGGTGTGATCGGTGCGGTTCCACGGCGTGCGTACGAAGCGGCCGGGGGCGCGGTCGGCAAGCGGCGCGCCGGCGGGGAGGGCGTCTTCCACACCTTCGAAGGCCACGACGATCTGGTCGCGCAAGGTTTCGAACCAGGCGCGCGTGCGCTTCTTTCGATTTTCGATCTGACCGCTATCCATGCTCACGGACTTCTGAGCCGCCACACGAGGTCCAAATTGGCAAGACGGCGCCGGTCATGTCCAGCGACGTCAAATTCCACCGGTCTGCCGCAGCGCCTCGCCGGCAGCCATAGCGGCGGCAAGCGCCACATTGAGCGAGCGCAGGCCAGGCCGCATCGGGATGCGAAGGCGGGCGTCGGCGGCTTCGTGGACCTCCGCCGGCACGCCGGCCGATTCGCGGCCGAACAGCAGCACATCGCCCGATCGAAAAGCATAATCGAGGTAGGACACGCTAGCGGCGGTGGTGAACAGGATGAGGCGAAGCTTCTGCCCCTGCCGCCACGCCTCGAAAGCGGACCAGGAAGTATGGCGGACGAGTGCGACAGCATCGAGATAGTCCATGCCGGCGCGGCGGAAAGCGCGGTCGGATGTGGGAAATCCGGCCGGAGCGACAATATGCGCCTCGATGCCGAGGCAGGCGCACAGCCGCAGGATGGTTCCCGTGTTCTGCGGAATATCTGGCTGATAGAGTGCGATGCGCATGGCCCGTCATCGAGCGCTCATGGCGCGCCGTGGTCGCCGCATTTAGGGCGCGGCGAAGCCACACTTGCACTGAAGCGACAAGGGTGCCAATAGAACGCCGCCGGATTGTGTCGCTTCCGACCTTCCCCAGGCCGAGGCGACCGGACTATCGACCGACCGTCCTCTTGCCGGACCGCTTTGCCGGCTGGGGCGAGAAAAGCGGCGGTCCGCGGAGCGGCTGGTCGGGCGGCTAGAGCGTTAAAGAGGGTCGAGACGGTGACTGTAATCTCAACGGCGGAGCCAACGCGCCGCGACTGCCCTTCCGTTTTTTCCTTTTCGGCCAAGCTTAAGGTTCGACCATGAGCGGACACCCCACCTACCAGCCGCAAAGCGCTTTCATGCGATGGCTGGAGCGCCGGCTGCCGATCGGGAGCCTGATCTATTCGTCGTTTGTCGCCTACCCGACACCACGCAATCTCAACTATTGGTGGACGTTTGGCGGCATTCTCACCTTCATGCTGCTCGTGCAGATGATCACCGGCATCGTGCTGGCGATGCACTACACGCCGAACGTCAATCTGGCCTTCGATTCGGTCGAAGGCATCATGCGCGACGTGAATTACGGCTGGCTCTTGCGCTACATCCACGCCAACGGCGCCTCGTTCTTCTTCGTCGCGGTCTATATCCACATTGCGCGTGGCATGTATTACGGCTCCTACAAGGAGCCGCGCGAGGTGTTGTGGATCCTCGGCGTCATTCTGTTCCTGCTCATGGTGGCGACCGGCTTCATGGGCTACGTGCTGCCCTGGGGCCAGATGAGCTTCTGGGCCGCGACCGTCATCACCAACCTGTTTTCGGCTATCCCGCTGGTTGGCCACGGCATCGTCACCTGGCTGTGGGGCGGTTTCGCGGTCGGCAATCCGACGCTCAATCGCTTCTACTCGCTGCACTATCTGCTGCCGTTCGTCATCGCCGGCGTCGTCATGCTGCATATTTGGGCGCTGCACGTGGCGGGCCAGAACAACCCGACCGGCGTTGAGCCGAAGAGCGAGAAGGACACGGTCGCGTTCACTCCTTATGCGACCGTCAAGGATGCCTTCTTCGTCGCTCTGTTCTGCATCGTCTTTGCCTGGTTCATCTTCTACATCCCCAACTATCTCGGCCATTCCGACAACTACATTCCGGCCAATCCGTCGCAGACGCCGACCCACATCGTGCCGGAATGGTACTACCTGCCGTTCTACGCGATCCTGCGCGCGATCCCGAGCAAGCTCCTCGGCGTCACCGCGCTCGCCACGTCCATCATCGTGCTCGCCTTCATGCCGTGGCTCGACACCTCGGCCGTGCGCTCGGCGAATTATCGGCCGCTCTACCGGCAGTTTCTGCTGATCTACTTCGCCGCCGTGATCGGGCTCGGCTATCTCGGCTCGCAGGAGCCGGTCGGCGGCTACGTGATCGCGGCCCGCCTGCTCACTGCCTATTACTTCGCTTTCTTCTTCATCATCCTGCCGCTGCTCGGCCTGTTCGAGAAGACCAAACCGCTGCCGAACTCGATCTCGGAAGCGGTTCTGGGCAAGGACGTTTCAGCCGGCGCATCGGGCAAGGCCTACAAGGGCTAGCGGAGAGCAGGGCATGTCTCGCCATAGCAAAATCATCACCGCGACCGTGCTGGCGGTCGTGCTGTTCGGCACCGCCAGCTTGAGCGCCTCCGCCCAGGAGGCGGCGGCGACGCCGCCGAAACAGAAATGGTCGTTTGCGGGGCCGTTCGGCCAGTACGATCCCCAGCAGTTGCAGCGCGGATTCAAGATCTATCGCGAGGTCTGCTCGACCTGTCACAGCCTCAAGCTCCTGTCGTTCCGCAATCTCGCCGATCCCGGCGGACCCGGCTTTACCGAGGCGCAAGCGGCGGCGATCGCCGCCACGTTCCAGGTGCCCGATGGTCCCAATGACCAGGGACAAATGTTCCAGCGGGCGGGCAAGATTTCCGACTATTTCCCGTCGCCGTTTCCGAACGATCAGGCTGCGCGCGCAGCGCTCGGCGGCGGGCTGCCGCCCGACATGTCCACTCTCGCCAAGGCGCGCACTTACGAAGAGGGCTTCCCCGGCTTCATCGTCGACGCATTCACGATGTATCAGGAGCAGGGGCCCGATTACATTCACGCCATCATCAACGGCTACACGGCCGCGCCTGCAGGGGTCACGGTTACGCCGGGCACCTATTACAACAAGTACTTCCCCGGCGGCGCGATCAAGATGCCGCCGCCGCTGCGTGACGGGCAAGTCCAGTATACCGACGGCACCCCGCAAACGCTCGACCAGTACGGCCGCGACGTCGCTGCCTTCCTGATGTGGGCGTCGGAGCCGAAGCTCGATCAGCGCAAGCAGCTCGGCTTCCAGGTGATGATCTTCCTGATCGTGTTCGCCGGCCTGCTCTACTTCACCAAGAAGAAGGTCTGGCACGCGGTCGAGTACCCGGAAGCCGAACAGCCGCGGGCGTCGTAATATCCCCGCTGCGTTGAGTTAAGACCGGCTGCGCCGTTTCGCTCGCAAGCGGTGCCGTCGGCGAGTAGCTTTCGGTTTTCTGCGCAATTGCATTGTACGCTGCTTTGGCACCGCCGATTTGCCGGCGGCCGTGATATCTTCGATTGCAATCAAAACGACCATTGCCGCATCACGAAGCCGCCGTGGCCGGCCAGGCCGGCGACCAGCGCCGTCGCCAGCATGAGCAGGAAGCCGACAACGATGGCGGCCGGAATAGCGGCGAGCGCGGCTTTGATGAAAAACAGCACGAGGCGGACGAAAGGGATGCGCAGGTCGACGACGACGATGCGCTGGGCCGATTCGTTCATGGCAGGTTCTCCGGTTGCGTCGGTCGACATGGTTCGCCAGAGTGAGGCGCGCTGCAAGCCAAGAGTGTGCGAGCAAGGCTTGAGACGAGGGATGACGAGATGACCATTGCCACGATCGAAAACGACTTGAGGGCCGCGATCCGCACGATTCCGGACTATCCGAAACCCGGCATCATGTTTCGCGACATCACCACGCTGCTCGGCGACGCGCGCGCCTTCCGTCGCGTCGTCGACGAACTGGTGCAGCCTTGGGCTGGCGGCAAGATCGACAAGGTGGCCGGCATCGAGGCGCGCGGCTTCATTCTCGGCGGTGCGGTCGCCCATCAGGTTTCCGCCGGCTTCGTTCCCATCCGCAAGAAGGGCAAGCTGCCGTTCAAGCGGGTCAGCATCGGTTATTCGCTCGAATACGGCATCGACGAGATGGAGATGCACGAGGACGCCATCATGCAAGGCGAACGGGTGATTCTGGTGGACGATCTCGTCGCCACCGGCGGCACCGCGGAAGCCGCGGTGAAGCTCCTCAAGCAGATCGGCGCCAACGTGCTCGCCGCCTGCTTCATCATCGATCTGCCGGATCTCGGCGGCGCCAAGAAAATCGAAAAGCTCGGCGTGCCGGTGCGCACGCTGGTCGCTTTCGAGGGGCATTAGCGTCGACGCCTTCCGGCGGAAATCGCCGCGCCAATTTCACATCCTTCCTTCCACCTCGATCCGGAGAACGAACGTGCCCGCTTCCATGCAAGGCGAAATGCAGCCGACCATTTACCGCTTCAAGTTCGGCGAGTTCGAGGTTGCAACCATCCTCGACAGCAAGTCCCTCCGTCAGGGCCTGCACCCGAGTTTCGGTCCCGAACGTGCGGCTGCGGAGGCATCCGCCCTTTGCGCCGCCAATGGCATCGAGACTGACCGCTACGAGCATCCGTTCACGCCGACCTTGGTCAATACCGGCAAACAAGTGGTGCTGTTCGACACCGGCAATGGGTTTCTCCGCCGCGATATCGAGCAGTTGCGCGGTCGCCTCCCGGACGGTCGTCTGGTCGAACGGCTGGGCCAGGCCGGCTATCAGCCGGGCGACATCGACGTTGTGGTGACGACGCACGGCCACCCCGACCACATCGGCGGATTGTTGGATCGCGGCCAGCCGGTCTTTCCCAACGCCCGTTACGTGTTCGGCGCGGCTGAATTCGATTTCTGGAAACGCGGCGAGAACGTGCGCGAGGCGCGCAAGTTCAATCGCGAATTGTTCGTCAAGCTGGCGGTGCCGCTTGCCGACAAGGCGGCCTTCATCAATCCCGGCGATGAGGTGGTGGCGGGCATTCGCGCCGTCGATGCCGCCGGCCATTCGCCTGGAATGTTGGCCTTTCACGTCGAGAGCGCGGGCAAGCGGCTGTTGATCTGGGCCGACACCTGCAATCACTACGTGATCGCCGTGCAGCGGCCCGACTGGCAGCTCGACGTCGACGACGACAAGGACAAGGCGGTCGCAACGCGCAAGCGCGTTCTCGACATGGCGGCGACCGACAAGCTGTTCGTCGCCGGCTTCCACATGCCGTTTCCGGCTCTCGGCACGATCGAGAGGTCCGCGGGCGGCTATCGCTGGGTGCCGGTGAGCTATCAGTTGAATTTGTGAGCCGGCGATCTCTTTCGATGGCGGCGCGGGGCTATCGGGGTCGCCAAGGCTGCTCTCGGCTGCCGAGCGCGGAGGTCAGCCGGCCCATCAGCAGCCGCAATTCCAGTTCGCGAATTTCGGTGAATATGGTGGCGATCCAGTCGTGGATTTCGGTTGGGCCGCCCGGCCGGTCGGTCATGTAGGTGCGAAACGAAAAGCTCGGCCGGTCGATGACCCCGCGCACGATCGGAGACAGGCGGGGGATGCGAATCAGGCGGCATTC
>DATJTL010000353.1:0-4811 GCA_035503415.1 Xanthobacteraceae bacterium | reverse complement strand
GCTGTGCTGATCAGTGCTGTCGACCCTATCAAGCAGGCTTATGCGAATTCGGTCCCTGATTCCCTGTGCCGGTGCTGGAGCCCTTGATTTGCCTTTCAGCGCAACTCGGTCCGCTCCTCGCGTTCTCCAAACTGCCGTTTTGCGGCTGCTGCGAGTTGTTGAAGCTGCTTCAGGAAGTCGCGCTGGACCTCGATCTTGCCGCTGCCAAAGCGTGGGGGATAAATGTACGGAATGAATAAAGGATTTGCACAGCTCAGCCATACCGCCGACACATACACGGCAGGAATATCGAGAATCCGTGCTTCGCAGTCGCCGTCGATATCGACGGCCACCTTTTGAGCTAGATGCGCGGCATCCAGAAGTCGAATCGCATTTTCGTTTTGAGCGAGACCGGTGAATTTCGCGGCGCCGCCGGTTTCCCTGACGTCAGCGTAGGCAACGCCGCCGGCAACTCCCTCCATTAAGTACCGCCAGCCGACCTGCGCCGCTTTAGCAAGGAAATTGCCCTCATCCAGTTGGTTTAGGCCAAGACGATAGACCGGCAGTGGAGCCGAGAGATTGATCTGCGCACCGCCGACACTGGCGCTCTCAGGCGAAGCCCGCAAGTCGCGCAAGGCTTGCCCGATCGCCTTCGGACCCGCGGATGGCGGTTTTTGTTTTTGCACGACTGCCATGGACTACGCTCCGATCATGGTCGGATCGAGCGCTTGAAGGAGCGCTTGCCCGCCGCCTATTTCGGTCCCTGCGATGACCATTACCGCTTCTGTCAAATAGCTATGCGTCCAATCCCCGCCACTTTGATAAGAAGATGCAAAATCCGCGTACGGAATTTGGCTGTTGAGGGAATATTGGATCCGAAAGCTCTAAGTATTCTATGCCAGTTTCCCCGACAATCCAGCCGCGGATAACAAGAAAATGACCGCCCCCGCCGTACCAGCCGACGCGGCATCCTATTGGCTTTTTCGCGGCAATCTCGGCCTGAACCTCGTTGAACGCCAGTCTGCGGGACTCCATACGGTTCAAGTTGCCCGTGATGATCAACGCCTTATCGAGGTACCAGGGAGAGTTGCACCTGCCGGGATCGGATGCAGCCGCTGGGTCGGAACAGCAATCGTTCCGGCTTAACGCTTTCTCGGCGACGCCACACTGCTTCCACATGCTTTGTGGGTCGTAGAAAAGCGACACGCTCGTGCTGACGGCCGCCCAACACCAATTCGTTTCAATCTGCTGTTGTATAACGAAATTCAACGTCTGAGCGCCGCCGGCAAACCCTCCCACGGCCAATTGCGCAGCGGCGCCTGTTCCCGGGGGAAGGCTCAATACGGTAGCCGGGCCGAGAAAGCGTGGAAAACTCATGGCGCGCCCGCTTAAGACGTGCCGTCACCATAATGCAACCTTCGAGAATGTCTAGCAGTTTCGTCGCGTATCTAACTCAACGGCGGCCCGATCGTTACGTTGAGCGTGCCGACGCCCTCGATGGCGCATTCGATCTTGTCGCCGGCGACGGTGGCGGCGACGCCGGACGGCGTGCCGGTCATGATGATGTCGCCGGGGGTGAGTTCGACCATCTCGGACAGTTTGGAAATGACCTCGGGCACGTTCCAGATCATCTGATTGAGGTCGCCGTCCTGGCGCACCTTGCCGTTGACCTTGAGCGTGATGCGGCCCTTCGACGGATGGCCGATCTCGGAGGCCGGCTTGAGCGCGCCGCACGGCGCCGAATGATCGAACGCCTTGCCGATCTCCCACGGCCGCTTGATGTCGCGCGATGCGATCTGCAGGTCGCGGCGCGTCAGGTCGATGCCGACGCCGTAGCCGTAGATGCAGTCGAGCGCGCGTGCGACCGGGATGTTGCGCCCGCCGCTCTTGAGCGCCACCACCAGCTCGACCTCGTGGTGCATGTCCTTGGTGAGCGACGGGTAGGGCACCGTGCCGCCGTCCTGGACGATGGCGTCGGCGGGCTTGGCGAAGAAGAACGGCGGCTCGCGAACGTCCTGGCCCATCTCCTTGATGTGCTCGACGTAATTGCGGCCGACGCACCAGAGGCGGCGCACCGGAAAGGTCTTCTCGGTGCCGGAAACGGCGAGTGTCGGCTGCGGCGGCGGTGCGATGACAAAGTTCTTCGCGTCGTTGCTCATATGTTGGTCCGCGTGTGGGGGAAAAGCGTGGAGGAATGTCCGCTTATAGCTGGCGCAGCGTCAGGGTCAACGCGCGTTCAGCCGGAGAGCGCGACCGCCTGGTCTTGCGGTTCGGACGCCTGCTCCTTCAATTGCAGCCGGTAGAACGTGGCGTATCGGCCGCCCTTGCGCAGCAACTCCTCGTGGCGGCCGGATTCGACGATCAAACCATCCTCCACGACATGGATGCAGTCCGCGTGCATGATCGTGGAGAGCCGGTGGGCGATGACGATCGTGGTGCGCCCCTTGCAGAGTTCGCCGATGGCATCCTGCACGGCGCGCTCGGATTCCGAATCGAGCGCCGCGGTCGCCTCGTCGAGCAGGATGATCGGGGCGTCCTTGATCAGGGCGCGGGCGATGGCGATGCGTTGGCGCTGGCCGCCGGAGAGCTGCAGGCCGTGCTCGCCGACCGGCGCATCGTAGCCTGACGGGAAGCCGAGAATGAAATCGTGCGCGTGCGCTGCTTTGGCCGCGGCGACGATCTCCGCTTCACTGGCGTCGAGCTTGCCGAGCGCGATGTTCTCGCGGATGCTGCCGCGGAACAGGTGCACGATCTGCCCCACATGGGCGATCTGGCGGCGCAGCGAGCGGCGCGACACCTCGGCAATGTTCTGGCCGTCGATCAGGATGCGGCCGCAACCGACGTCGTAAAAGCGCAGGATCAGATTGAGCACCGTTGACTTGCCGCCGCCCGAGGCGCCCACCAACGCCGTCACCTTGCCGCGCTCGGCTACGAAACTCATGCCGCGCAGCACCGGCGTATCGGCGCGATAGGCAAAGTGCACGTCTTCGAAATCGAGCCGCGCCATAGTGAGCGAGAGCGCCGGCTTATCGTCGTCGTTCGGCTCGCCGGGCGGCGAGTCGACAACTTCGTACAGCATGCGCACGCCAACCAGAGAGTTGTTGAGGTCGAGATTGAGCCGGGCGAGCCGCTTGGCCGGCTCGTAGGCGAGCAGAAAGGCCGCCAGGAAGGAGAAGAACTGGCCCGGCGTCGCGCCGGTGTAAATCACCCTGTAGCCGCCATAGACGATCGCCAGGCTCACGACGAAGCCGGCGAGGATTTCCATCATTGGCGCCGAGCGGTTTGCGACCCGCGCCAATTTGTTGGATTCGTGCTGGACCGAAGCAACGCTCTCGTCCAGGCGCCGCTGCATCTCGTCTTCAAGTCCGAACGCCTTGACCATCCGGAGTCCCTGCAGTGCTTCCTGCATGGTCTCGATGATGCGCGTGCCGCCGGTGAATTGCGTGCGCGCGATCCCGCGCACCCGGCGGACCATCTTGCGCAGGATGATCAAGGCCGGCGGCGCGATGATGAAGCCGGCGATCGACATGATCGGATCCTGGATCACCATCACGGCGGTAAGGCCTATCAGCGACATCAGATCGCGGCCGACGGCGGTGATCAAAAGATTGATCACCTGGCTGACGGCCGCCGCGCCGGTGGCGAGCCGGGCGATGAATTCCGAGGAGTGGCGTTGCGCGAAATAGTCGAGATTCTCGTGGAGAAGCTTGTCGAACATGCGCCGCTGGTTGTCGGCGATGATGCGGTTGCCGATCCAGGAGAGCGTCACGGAGGAGCCGTAGGTTGCCGCTCCTTTCACCGCGAAGATCAGCATTGCAAACAGACCGAGCGCCACGATCTCGTGGTAATTTTTTTCGACGTAGGCGGCGTTGATCATGGTGCCGAGGAGATACGCGGTGAGCGCCGTGGCGCCCGCGAAGATCCCCATCAGCGCCAACGCAACGGCGTAGCGCGGCCAGTGGCCGAAGGCCTCGTCGACGAGGAGGCGCCGCAGCAGCGGGAATGTCGCGTACTTGTCCGCGGATGCGGCCCGAAACAATCTCATGCACACCCTGTATTTGCCCCGCTTTCGGCGATGTTCGGCGAGGCCGGGGACAAGGCCCGTTCCATGCCCGGAAGACGCCCAATTTTCAAGTGAAATGCGGAAGGCGCAGCCAGTTGCGGATCGCCCGACGGAGCGGGCCTATAGGCTCGTAAACTGCGTCCGGATTTTGCCGCCCAATGCGCGCCGACGCATAAGCTCGCGTTCCCAGGCCAGCGCATGGCCGACGATTGTTGTCAGATCGGCGTGGCGCGGCCGCCAGTGCAATAATTCGCGGATTTGCACGCTGTCCGCCACAATCCGAGCCGGATCGCCGGGGCGACGCGGCGCTATCTCGACATTGAAGTCGGCACCGGAGACGCGCTTGACCGCATCGATGACTTCGCGGACGGAAAAGCCGTGCCCGTAACCGCAATTGAGCGTCGAGGAGGGCGCGCCGGCGCGCAGCGCGCGCAATGCGTCGCAATGCGCGGCGACAAGATCGCTGACGTGGATATAGTCGCGAATGCAGGTGCCGTCCGGTGTCGGATAATCGGTGCCGAACACCTCGAGCTTGGGGCGAAGACCGAGCGCGGCTTCGACTGCGACTTTGATCAAATGCGTAGCGCCGGCGGTCGATTGTCCGGTCCGGCATTGCGGATCCGCGCCGGCGACGTTGAAATAGCGCAAGATCAAATATTTGAGTCCATGCGCGGCGCCGGCGTCGCGCAGCATGATCTCGGTCATCAGCTTCGACCAGCCGTACGGCGAGATCGGCAGCGTCGGCGCATCCTCGCGCACCGGTATCTCG
>DATJTL010000352.1:0-7903 GCA_035503415.1 Xanthobacteraceae bacterium | reverse complement strand
GCCGCCTGGCCGGCCACCACGAGCCGTGCCGCATCCGGTCCGGAGATTGACGCCAGCGTCAACGCCACGCTCAGCCAATTCTTCGCGCAGGTGCACTATTCGCGTGACCTCGCCAACAAGGCCACCGCTGTTCTGGTGTTTCCCACCGTGGTGAAAGCCGGCTTTGGCTTCGGCGGCGAATACGGCGAAGGCGAGCTGCAGATCGGCGGCCGCAACGTCGGCTACTACAATATCGCCTCCGCCTCGGTTGGTTTTCAGTTCGGCGCCCAGGCGCGTTCGGTCATCATCATGTTCATGACCGAAGGCGCGCTCGCCCAATTCCAGCGCACCGCCGGATTTAAGGTTGGCGTCGACGGTTCGATCGCCGTCATTGCCATCGGCGCCGGCGGCGCGATCGACACCAACAGCATCACCAAGCCGGTGATCGGCTTCATCTTCGATCAGAAGGGCCTGATGTACAATCTCACGCTTGAAGGCACCAAGATCAGCCGCATCTCGCGTTAGAGCATGATGAGATTAGGTCGAATCGCGGGACGGCCGTCCCACTGAGCTAAGGTCATCCCGCTCCAGCCAACCGCCGCCTCACTGATCGAGGTGAATGTTGTTGGCGCGTATCACGTCTCCCCAGCGCGCGATCTCGCTTTTGAGGAACCTCTCCGCCGCCTCCGGCGAGCGTTGATCCGGCGGAAAAGTATCGATGCCCTGGGCCGCCCAGTTCTTGAGGATGGCCGGATCGGCAACGGCCGCCTGTGCGGCCTCGTTGAGGGTCTTGATGACGGCCCGAGGCGTCTCAGCCGGGGCAAACAGCGCCTGCCAATAGTCGAAATCGAGTTTCGGGCCCATTGCGGTCACGAAGCTTTCGACCTTGGGGAGTTCGGGCACGCTGTCCTTCGTGGTGACGCCGAAGGCCTTCAGCTTTCCGGTATTGACGAGTTGCACGACAGACTGCGGCGTGGCGAAGAACAGGTCGACCTGCCCGCCGAGAAGATCGGTGATGGCGGGAGCGGCGCCGCGATAAGGGATCATATCGAGCGGCGCGCCGGCTTCCTGGGCGAATAGCGCCGTGGCGAGGTGGCCGGTGGCGCCGTAGCCGGGGATGGCGGCCTTCAGGCGCTGCTTCTTCATCAGCGCGATCAGTTCTTTCAGATTGGCGGCGGGCAGCGTGTTGCGGCCAACCAGCACCAGCGGATTGCGGTTGATCAGCATTACCGGTGTGAAGTCCTTGACGGTATCGAACGGCAGCGTCTTGAACAGCGTCACGTTCGCCGAAATCTGCAGATTGGGGAGGATCAGCGTGTAGCCATCGGGCGTTGCGTGCGCGACCTTCTCGCAAGCGACAATGGTGTTGCCTCCGGAAATGTTCTCGACGATGAAGCTTTGCTTGAGCCGCGCCGCCATCGATTGCGCGACAACGCGCGCGGTTTCGTCGGTCGGCCCGCCCGCCGGATAGGGGACAATGACGGTCACGGTGCGCGTCGGGTATTGCTGCGCCAGAACCGGCGCGGCCGCCGCTACCAATCCGAGGATCACGGCTGCAACGCCTGCCAAGCGTTTCTTCGTCATTTGTTTCTTCGTCATTCCTTCCTCCCTGTTTTTTTATTTACGGCGCTTATTCCTGCGGGATTATTGGCAACAAGAGATAAGGTTGCTTCCCCGCGCTGAAATGCAGCGTGTTGCGAGTGGCAAAAATTTCCGGTGGCCGGTCATCCGGGTCGATGTGGAGAAACGGGCCGACGCCCTTCATCGGATAAGGCGCGTTGGGTAGCGCGATGTCGGTGCCGTCTACTTCGTAATCCTTGCCGCGCACAGTGAGCGCCAGCCGATAACCCGGCGGCACCACGATCGAGGTCGGCCAGATTTCGATGTCGAGCTCGACCGGCTCACCGGGGATGAGCGGCCATTCCTCGTCATGGGTATGCCACGGCCGGCAGGGCAGCGAACGCGCCGGATCGAGCTTGCGCTGCGACGCACGCAGCCAGCCGAGGCCTACCGGCACGCGCGGATCGTTCGAGCCGATGAATGTGATTTCCTTGCCGTCCGGATCGAACACGCGCAGCACGAGGAACAAGTCGGCGTCGATTGTCTGCGATGATACAAAGAGCTTGGCGGCGACCGGGCCGGTGATCTCGAGGCTCTGCGTCATCGGCGGCGTACTGAACGTCAATCCCTCGCCGGTCGTGTCGTAATCCAGGCGCGCAGTCGACGCAGGCTCCTGCGGCGACAGCCCCAAGCCGTCGGCTTGCAAATAGTATTTGGTCCATTGCGTGCGCGCGATCGGCCATTCGGTCTCGCCGCGCAACACGAACTTTTCGCCCGGATGGCGGACGTTGAGCGCCACGCGCGGCTGTCGCTCCCAGCCGGTATCTTCGCCTTTGAGAAAGTGGCCGAAGAAGCGCTTCTGCAGCGTCTCTCCGTAGCGGCTGTAGAAATGGGTGAAGTGGGTGTCGCCGTGGACTTCGAGCCACTTTTGTTTGGAGCCGGCGCGCAGAAAGCCCTCGAAATTGCCGCGCGTGTGCAGCCCCATGCCGCCCCAATTGGCGGCGGAGAGCAACGGCGTCTCGATCTCCTCGAAAGCGGCGGTGCGGGAAGCGTAATAATCGTCCTGGAGTCGCCGGCGCTTGGCCTCGCCCGGCGAGTCGGTGCAGTTCTTGGCGAGTTCGCTCGCGGGCAACGTTTGGGGACCGGCTACCGGCTCGCCGGTCACCGCGCTTTTGGCACCGCGGTCGCCGACGCCATGCTGCACGCTCGCCACCTGCCGCGGATGCCAGCTATTGAGAAAATCGCAGAGGATGCCGCCGTGCCGGCATAGTTCGCGATAATAGTCGGACGAGCCCTCCCAGATGCACAACGCGGCGAGATGCGGCGGCCTGAGCGCGCCGGTATTCCATTGATTCATCGCGTAATAGGAAATGCCGTTGATGCCGACCTTGCCGTTGCTCCAATTCTGCGTACCGGCCCATTCGACACAGTGATAAAGGTCGAGCGCCTCACGCAGCGACCAGACGTCGAGGAAACCGGGCGAGCGTCCGGCGCCGCGCGAATCGACGCGTACGCAGACGTAGCCGTCCGGCACCCATTTCTCCGGATCGACCAACTCCCAGTTCTGATATTTGTTGCTCGATCCGTGCAGCACTTCCGGCGCCGCTTTGGTGAGCCGCGCCCAATTTCCCCGATAGCCCTCCTGGAACGCCAGTCCCTTGGCGTAGGGTCCGTAGCTGAGAATGATCGGATATTGGCCGTCGGCGCCCGGCCGGAACACGTCGGCGCGCAGGATGAGCCCGTCGTTCATCGCGATCGGCACATCCCAGTCGATGCGCATGCCGTCGCGAATTTCAGTCTTCATTTCGGTCATGATACCGCGATGTTGGATTTGCCGCGATAAAGCCTGACTTGTCATGTTAGCATGACACGTTCGGCGGATTTTCCGCAACAAGATCAAACCAAGACAAACTTTAGCAGGCGGTCGCTGCTTATGTGTGGGCCATCAGCCACGTGGCGCAGAAGTATGGATCGTCTCGGCTGCCAAGATCCGCTACCGTGCGATCAGCGCGCGGGGCATGCACGCGCGATCAATTCTGCGGGATTGCGCGCGCTTTTTTCTCATGGCGTCGTTGAAACAGCGATGGCCGACCGTGCAACTTTCCATACCGGGCAGCGCCGACGCGCTGCTCTAATCCTTACAGCGTCATTCTTCACCGTCGCCGTAATGCTTGCGGCAGGCACGTCGGCTATTGCTCAAAGCAATCGGCAACTCTCCCAGGCACGAGCCTGCCCGGGCAACAATGGCGGCATCACGCTCCCTCCAGGCTTTTGCGCGACCGTCTTCGCCGACGATCTCGGCCATGTCCGCCAGATGGCCTTTGCGCCCAACGGGGTGCTCTACGTCAATACCTGGAGCGGCGCCTATTACCATTACGACCGGCCGCCGCGCGGCGGCTTTCTGGTGGCGCTCAAGGACACCAAGGGCGATGGCCGTGCCGATGTGATCCAACGCTTTGGCCCCGGTGTCGCGCAAGGTTCGACCGGCGGCACCGGCATTCGCATCTACAACGGCGCGCTTTATGCCGAACAGAACGACAAGATCATCCGCTACGCCTTGCCGGCAGACTCCTTGGTGCCCAACGAACCATCGCAAGTCATTGTTTCCGATCTGCCGCTCACCGGCGATCATCCGATGCACCCGTTCATCATCGATCCTCAAGGCCGGCTTTACGTCGACCTTGGTTCGGCTACCAATTCCTGCCAGCTGCGAAACCGCATGCCGAACTCGCCCGGTCACGAGCCTTGCACCGAACTTCAGACCCGCGGCGGCACCTGGCTGTACGATGCAAACAAAACTAACCAGCGCTTCTCGCCGGCTGAACGCTATGTCACCGGGCTGCGTAACGGCGAGGGTTTTGCGTTTGATTCGGCAGGCCGGTTGTTCGCGACACAGCATGGCCGCGACCAGCTCTCGCAAAACTGGCCGAGGTTCTACACGGCGCAGGAAAGCGCGCGTGAGCCGGCGGAAGAGCTCGTCGAGCTACGGCGCGGCGCCGATTACGGCTGGCCAGAATGCTATTACGACAGAACTCAGAAGAAGCTTGTGCAGGCGCCGGAATACGGCGGTGACGGTGGCAAGAAAGTCGGCGTGTGCGCCGGGAAAACCGGACCGATTGCGGCCTTTCCCGCGCACTGGGCGCCGAACGATCTCCTGATTTATTCCGGCAAAGCTTTTCCGGAGGCCTATCAGGGCGGCGCCTTCATTGCATTCCACGGTTCGTGGAATCGGGCGCCCGAGCCGCAGGGCGGCTACAACGTGGTCTTCCAGCCGCTCAAGGATGGCAAGGCTTCGGGCGATTTCATTGTCTTCGCCGACGGCTTTGCCGGCGCTGTGAAAGAGCCCGGGCAGGCAGCCTTTCGTCCGACGGGGCTCGCCATGGGGCCCGATGGTGCGCTCTATATTTCAGACGACAAGCACGGCCGTATCTGGCGCGTGACCTATCATGGCGATCCCAACGCGAAGGCTGCGCCCGCCACGGCGACGGCGGTGACGACCGCGGCTCCCGCCGGTGAGCCAGGCCCGCCGGAAGGAATCCACCCCGAAGCCGGCCACGTCGCGTCACTGCCTGTGCCGCCCGGGGCAACCTCCGACCAGGTCGCCCGCGGCGAGCGCATCTTCGACGGCCAGGAAGCTGGCGGCACCTGCGCGGGCTGCCATGGAACTAACGCCGAGGGATCTCCTGTGGGGCCGTCGCTGGTGACCGGCCATTGGCTCATCGGCAACGGCAGTCTGGAATCTATCGAGCAGATCGTCGCCGACGGCGTCCCAAAGCCAGCGAAGTTCAACGAGCCCATGCCGCCGAAGGGCGGCGCACCGCTGACGGATGCCGACGTCGCCGCGGTCTCTGCCTACGTCTGGGCTATCAGCCACCCAGCGCACTGAAGGGCTACGCTCACCCTTCTCCGATCTCCCGCAAGATCTCGGCGGTGTGCTCGCCGAGGCGAGGAGGCGGACGGTCGGAAGCCATCGGCGCACCGTCGACTACAATTGGGGTGCGGATGCCTGGGCTGGTGCCGCCTTTGGCAGCGGGATTTTTCAGTTCAAGCTTCATGCCGCGGTAAATCACCTGCGGGTCGGCGAAGACCTGATCGAGATCATTGATCGGGCCGGCCGGGATCGTTGCGGCTTCGAGTTTATTCAGAAGCTCCTCGCGCTTGAGCTTCGACGTGAGCGCGGTGAGCTTGCCGACCAGTTCCGCGCGATGGGCGAGCCGGCCCTTGTTGTCCTTGTAGGCCGGAACCTCGGCCAATTCGGGCGCGCCGAGAAGACCGCATAACTTGATGAACTGCGCGTCGTTGCCGGTGGCGATGATGACGCGACCATCGGCAGCGGGAAATTCCTGGTAGGGAACGAGATTAGGATGGGCATTGCCGATGCGCTTGGGCACCTCGCCCGAGACCAGATAGTTGAGCGCCTGGAAGGCGAGCGTGCCGACGGTCGAATCGACCAGGGCTGTGTCGACGTAGCCGCCGCGGCCGGTCTTTTCGCGCTGCGCCAGAGCTGCCAGGATGCCGACCGCAGAATAGACGCCGGAGAAAATATCGGCAATCGGCACGCCGACGCGCAGCGGCGGACCATCGGCAGTGCCGGTCATCGCCATGATGCCGCCGATGCCCTGCGCCATCAGATCGTAGCCGGCGCGCGTCGCCGACGGTCCGGTCTGGCCGAAGCCGGTGACCGAGCAGTAGATGAGCCGCGGGTTGTCCGGCGCCAGGCTCGCATAATCGAGGCCGAACTTTTTCAAACCGCCGACCTTGAAATTCTCGACCACCACGTCCGAGCGGGAGACCAGCTTCTTGACGATGCGCTGCCCCTCTTCGGTCTCGAAATCGAGTTCGATCGAGCGCTTGCCGCGGTTGGTGCAATGAAAATAGGCGGAGGACAGATTGCCGCCGTCGGCGGCCGGCACGAAGGGCGGACCCCAGGCGCGGGTATCGTCGCCGGCGCCCTTGCGCTCCACCTTGATCACGTCGGCACCGAGATCGGCAAGAATCTGTCCCGCCCATGGCCCGGCCAAGATGCGGGCAAGCTCCAGAACACGCAGACCGGCCAATGGACCCGGCATTGGGACCCCCACTGATGACTTCCCGGCACGGGACACCAAGGCCGCCGCGCGGCGTTTTAACTGGCGCAGCCGGACGGGTTTGTCCACAGCACCGGCTCGGTTGTGGAGTAAGGTTGCTGCGGCAATCCGCTTGCCTGCGCCAATTCCGATCACTAGCTAAAGAGTGCCGAGCGGATGGGATGAGCGGTGAACACTTCTTTTTTCAGTGAAATGCTGCAAAGCATTGCGGACCGCGGGCGGGCATTGATCCAGCGCCGTGAGCCGGCGCGGGAGCGCTCCTCCGGTCTCATCGAGCTGTGCGACGCGCTGCTGTCCGGCCGCGGCGAAGCCTCCGGCGTGGCGCTCGCGGGTGAAATCCTGACGCGGTACGCGACGCTGACCATTGGGCCGCGCATCGCCTTTTTCGAGGCGCTGGGGACCACGTTCGGTCATGACCGCGCCCGCATCGAGGCCGCAGTCGCCGCCTGGCGCGCGGCGCCGTCAGCCGAAACCGCAGCCGAGCTGCATCGCGCTAGCGAGCCGCGGCGGCTCGAACTCTTCCGCCGGCTCAATCTCGCCCCCAGCGGCACCGCAGCGCTGGTACGCATGCGCGAACAGCTCATGGACGCCTTGGATCACCGCGACGATCTTGCCGCTATCGACAACGATTTCGTCCACCTGTTCTCGTCCTGGTTCAACCGCGGCTTTCTGGTGCTCCGCCGCATCGACTGGTCGACGCCGGCGTCAATCCTGCAGAAGATTATTCATTACGAGGCGGTGCACGAAATCCATGACTGGGACGACCTGCGCCGGCGCATCGACCTGCCCGACCGTCGCTGCTACGCGTTCTTTCATCCCGCCCTGGTCGACGAGCCGCTGATCTTCGTCGAAGTGGCGCTGACCCGCGAAATTCCGCCGGCGATCGCACCGATCCTGGCCGGTAAGCGCGACGTGGTCGAGCCCGAGCGGGCGACAACGGCGGCGTTCTATTCGATCACCAACTGCCAGCGCGGCCTTGCCGGCGTAAGTTTCGGGCATTTTCTGATCAAGCAGGTGGTCGAGGAGGTTTCGCGCGAGGTTAAGCGCGTGTCGGCCTTCGTCACGCTGTCTCCGGCGCCGAATTTCGCCGCCTGGCTCAAGCGCGAGCGCGCGCAAGAGGCTTCGCTGGCGCTCGACGAGGACGACCGCACGGCGCTCGCCGCGCTCGACAATGCGGATTGGTGGCGCACGCCGGAAATGGCCGAAAACGTGCGCGAGCCGCTCTTGCGCGCCGCCGCCTGGTATTACATGCGCGGCCGCAACGGCCGCGGCTTGCC
>DATJTL010000351.1:0-3417 GCA_035503415.1 Xanthobacteraceae bacterium | reverse complement strand
CGTGCGTGTCGCGCTCGCCGATCCGCTTGTGCAGGACCGCTTCAAGAAAGTCGGGCAGGAAATCTGGCCCCTGCAAGATCAGACGCCCGAAGCGTTGGCGGCGAAGCAGAAGGCTGAATTCACCAGATGGGCGCCGATCGTCAAGGAGTCCGGCATCAAGGTGGAATGATCGCTGCCGCGGCTTTCAGATTAACGTTTCGTTCACCATACGCATTTACCTCTTGTTCAACATCGCCGCGCGTCGCCCTGATATTCGCGCGGCCAAGTTCATCCTGAGCGCGAAGAGGAAATCGATGCAAAAGCCTTTGCTGGCTGCTGTTGCCGCCGCGACCATTCTATTGGCTGCAACGTTTGCCACGTCGTTTGCCACGTCTTCGGTGGCCATGCCGCTTGCCCCGGTCCCGCTTGGCGCCGGCAGCGCCGATGGCGGGTTGCTAAAGCCGGTTGCCAACATCTGCGGCATGAACGGCTGCGCGCCGGTATGGACCAAGCGCATACAGAAACCTCCGGCGAATTTTGTAAAGCGAGCCGTGCCAATGACGGTCGTGCCGGCGAGCGAGCATCAGAATTCGGCGCCGCTCGCTCCGATCAAATAAATTCAGCGCATGCCTTCGGGATCTATCGACTGACGGCCGAGCTGCTGCCAGGCCGCGGGCGCGCCGGCCTGCTTGGCGGCTTCGGCGGACGGCAGCGTCTTGTCCCAGTGCGCGGCGAGGAAGCGCTGGCCATTGACGCCGTCGGACTCGTTCGAGCAAAGCCAGACCAGCGGCGCCACCATCACCTCGGGCGCGATGAGCTTCGAGCGGTCCGCTTGCTGGCCAATCGAGACCATGCGGGTGTCAGCGGCGCCGCCGGGGACCAGCACGTTGGCGGTCACGCCGGTGCCTTCAAGTTCCTGGGCGAGCGCGAGCAGATGCGCCTCGTTCGCCGCCTTTGAGCCGCCATAGGGCTGCATGCCGCCGCGATACATGGTGTCGAGACTCGTGGTCACGTTGATGATGCGGCCCCAGCGCTGCTTGAACATGACCGGCAGCGCGGCGCGGCTCATCAGAAAGGCGGCAATGACGTTGACCTCGATGATGCGGCGGAATTGCTCGGGCGTGACCTCCCAGGATTTTCCGCTCGGCTTCGCCTCGGGCCGGCGGAACAGACTCATATTGATGCCGGCATTGTTGAGCAGAATGTCGAGGCGGCCGAAGCGTTCGGTGGCGGCGCGCACGATCTTCGGCGCGCTGTCGTCGCGCGTCACGTCGGCGACGATGTCAAGAATGCGCTCGCCGGCGCCACTTGCTTCCGCAGCCTGCCCGGTCTGGTCGAGCGCCTCGGCATCGAGTTCGGTGGCGGCGACGCTCGCGCCAGCAGCGAGCAATCCGAGCGTCATCACCCGGCCGAGGCCGCGTCCGGCGCCGGTGACTATGGCGACCTTGCCGTCAAGTGGTCCTGGCATCGTTGGTCCTTTGTTCGCCGAATATGAGGGGATGCGCTTTTACCATGGCGGATCAGCGGAACCCATCGGCATGACAAATGTCGCGGGGCCATTGGCCGCAACCGTTGCGCCGAACCTACCCGGCGCCTATATTTCGGCAGCTTTTCCAGTCATCATCGAAAAGTGGCTTCGCCGGCAGAAGGCGGGCGGAGCGCAGAGGAGATTTACCATGGCGACCGCGCCGTTGATGCCGAAGGCGACAGCCGTGTGGCTGGTCGACAATACCTCGCTGTCGTTCGACCAGATCGCGCAGCTGTGCAATCTGCATCCTCTGGAGGTAAAGGCGATCGCCGACGGCGACTCCGCCCAGGGCATCAAGGGGCTCGACCCGGTGCTCACCGGCCAGTTGACGCGCGAGGAAATCGCCGCCGCCGAAGCCGACCCCAATTACCGGCTCCATATCGCCGAGCCGAAGGTGCGCATGCCCGAGAGCAAACCGAAGAAAGGGCCGCGCTATACGCCGGTGTCACGCCGGCAGGACCGCCCCAACGCCATCCTCTGGCTGGTGCGCAACCATCCCGAGCTCAAAGACAGCCAGATCATGCGGCTCGTCGGCACCACCAAGTCGACCATCGAGGCGATCCGAGAGCGCACCCACTGGAATTCGGCCAATTTGACGCCGCTCGATCCGGTCACGCTCGGCCTGTGCTCGCAGATCGATCTCGATCTCGAAGTGCAGCGCGCCGCCAAGGAGAAGCCGATTCCGGTCGAGGAGCAGGGGGCAACGCTGCTCCCGGCCTCGGTCACGACCGCGCCCAAAGAGGAGCCTGAGCCCGCGGCGGCGAAGAAGCCGGGCGACGAACTCAACGTCGAGGCCGTGTTCGCCAAGCTCAAGCAGATCGGCGGCAAGAGCGAATAACCGCGTCGTTGCGAGCGAAGCGAGGCAATCCAGTCAGCCGCGAGGGCTGGATTGCTTCGTCGCTTTGCTCCTCCCAATGACGGTTCAATCCCTGCCGCGATGAAAATCCGGCGTGGGCGGCGGGCCCCAGACGCTGGTCTTGCCGCCTTGCCAGGTCTTCGGCCGTTGCGGTGTATCCTGATGCCAGGGCCGCGGCTCGAAGTAGCCGAGTTCCTCGTCCACCATCTGGTCGAGTTCGCAGAACAACTCGATGACCTGATCGTCGGGATTGCGATGATAGGTGGCGACGTTGTGGCCCGGCCCGTGGCGCAGCGGCCCCCAGATGATCGGGATCTTCTTCTGCCCGAACAGGTCGCAGGAATTCTGCAAGTGGATGAAATCCTTTAGCTCGAACGCCATGTGGTGCATCTTGATGTTCTTGCCGCGGATGAAATTCACCGTGTGATGATCGGTGTTGCAGCGCATGAACACGAAGAAGTCATCGATCCAATCCGACACCCGGAAGCCTAGAACCTTCTGGTAGAACTCGCAGGTCTTGCGCGGATCATCGACCACCCAGGCGATATGACCGAGCTTCAAGGCGCCGACGCCGAGATGTTGCAGGTGCTTGCCGAGATAGCTCCATTCCTTGAACAGCGCGATCGTCGTGCCCTTGTTGTCCTGAAACGTCAGCACCGGACCGATGCCGGGAACCGAATCGTTGCGCAGCTCGCTCCTGATGCCGTCCTTTTCCAGTTCGCGTTTCAATTCGCCGAAATCGGAATCGGGCGCGACTTCGAACGACAGCGTGGTGCAGCGTTCGGTTTCGCCGCGGTTGATCTGGATGGCGAGAAGCCCGATCGGCGAGGTGAGGAACGCGCGATCCTTCTCGCGCTCGGCCAGCACCAGCCCGATGACCTGGGTGTAGTAGTCGATCATCTTCTCCATGTCGGGCGTCTCGAACGTGGCGTGCCCGATGCGTCTGGGCTTTATCATGTTGTTCTCTCTCCCTGTCATCATCCGCGCAGGCGGATGATCCAGTAATCTCCGCCGTGGATGGCAATGCGGCAGCTACTGAATGTACTGGATACCC
>DATJTL010000350.1:0-2782 GCA_035503415.1 Xanthobacteraceae bacterium | reverse complement strand
AACGGCGGCGGTCCAATCTGGGCGATCTTCGACGCCGACGCGGTGGCGCGCGAGAAATGGAATCCGAACCCGCCGCATGTCGACCGCGACGCCGGCCTCTTCTTTGCCGCCGGCACGATCGGCGAACTCGCCGCCACCATCAAAATGAAATATCAGCGGGTGGCGATGCCGCCGGAAAATCTCGCCGCCACTGTGGCGCGCTATAACTCCTTCGTCGATTCCGGCAAGGATGGCGATTTTGGCAAGCCGAAGCCCCGTTACAAAATCGCAACACCACCGTTCTACGCCGCCTGGGCGACGCCGGTGATTCACGACACCCGTGCGGGCCTGCGCATCAACGCGAAGTGCCAGGTGATCGACCGCAAGGGCGAGGTAATCCCGGGCCTTTATTGCGGCGGTGAATCCGCGGGCGGCTTCTCCATGCACGGGCTGCCGCGTGCCACCTGCCAGGGCTTCATCGCGGGGCGAAATGCGATGACAGAGAACACGCCGGCCTGACCCGCCTAGGCACGCGCCACCGCATGCGCATTGCCGGCACGGCCAGGCGGAGCCGTGCGTGGCATATTGAGGCACAATCGCCGGCGCAAATGCGGAACGCGCTTGACGTCCATATCACGGGCAAGAGCTCGCAGCAGAAACAGTTCTTCCTTGCTCGCGATCGCGAAATCGGCGAATGCGCGCTGGCCGTCGCAGAATTCGGAATCAGATATTGCATCCTCGAACAAGCTGAGCCAGCCGCCTTCGTCGGCGCCGGCGCCTTCATGAAAAAGCTTTTTCTCGCGGTCGCGGATGAACGCCGGCAGTTGCGACGGATGCTGATCGTAGAGGGCGCGTAACGGCGCCTTGCCCACCGGCATCCCGCCCGATTGCTCCACCAAAGCTTCGCTGCCCAGGCCTTTCGCATAACCGGCGATCGAGCGATCGAGGAACGGCTCCCGGATTTCAAGCTCGAAACGCATCGCGCAGCGATCAACCCTTTGCAGATTTGCCCGATGCATCATGCCGAGGCATTGCTCGCGTACGCTGCGGCCGATGCCATCAGCTTGTGCAAACGCAAGTTCGAGCGGCTCATAGCCGGCGAACAATTCGTCAGCGCCTTCCCCGCACAGCGCAACGCGGAAGCCATCCTGATGAATGCGCTCGGAAACGATGTAACTATAGAGGCCTGGACGAATGACCGCCGGTTCGAAGGCTTCCACGGTGTCGATAACGGTCTCGATCAGTCCGAGCGTAGCCGCTGAATCAAGGTCAATTGGGACCTCACGAAGGTCGAAGCCGGTCGCGTCCGCATAGCGCCTGGCATAGTCGCGATCTGGCGCGTCGTGCCCGACGGCAATGTAGCCGCACATCGTCGGGCAAAACTGCCGCGCGTAGTGCGCGACCAAGGTGCTGTCGATGCCGCCGCTGAACAGCGACGCCACCGGAAGATCTTCCGGCATCCGCGCGTGGACGGCTGCCGAAAGTCTGCGGTCGAGTTCCTGCGCCGAGGCTATTGCCGCCGGCCGCGGGACGACATTGTCATAGCTACCGTGGAAACCCCTGGTCAGAAAATAACCGGGCGGCAGGAACAGCACGTCACCGCTTTCGGTCGCCGACAGCAGCGGGCGAATCTCCGAACAAAAAAGATAACCACCGGGCGTTTGGACGAAATATAGCGGCTTCACGCCGAACGGATCGCGGGCAGCGATGAAGTTCCCGGTCGAGACATCCACCGCGACGAAGGCGAACATGCCGTCCAGGCGCTTGATCCCGTTGGCCCCCCAGACACGGATCACATTGGCGACCACTTCCGTATCGCACTCCGTCCGGAAGGAAATGCCGCAGGATTCCAGTTCACGGCGAAGGGCGGCATGATTGTAGATTTCCCCATTGAAGGAGACGAGGAAGCGTCCGTCGAAAGAGGCTTGCGGCTGCGCGCCGCCTTCTGGATCGACGATTCGCAAACGACGCGTGCACAGCGCGATCTTGCCGCCGATCTCCACCAACGGATCGGTGACATCGCCCCGATGCAGCATTCCCGCGATTAAACGCTGGACTGATAGCCGGGCGTCATCCCAGCCAATAGCAACCGCAATACCGCACATCTCGCCCCCGAGATCGCGCTGGAGAGACAGAACGCATCTCCCATGACATCACTAGGTTATGGTTAACGGATGGTTGAGGCGAGGTGCGACACGCGGCCCCGACAGACAATGAGCGTCAGTCGGATCGGGCGCGCTCGAACACCTGGCGTGAGGCTTTTGCCTCCTGCCCCGGCGAACGGATCATCAGAAATTTTCCCGACCAGACTCTGGCGATCGTCCAGCGGCCTTCGATCTCGCTGCCTTCGCCGTTGAGGGCGCCTTCATAGACAATCGGGCTGCGATGCAGCTCGTCCGGCCGGTCGTAGGTCTTGGTGAAGTTCACCGCAGAATCGTGACGCGAACCGGCGAGGCTCGCGAACAGCGTGGCATCGGGACTTTTGCCGAGCGTGCTCTGCTCATGCGTCGTCCCGGTAAGCGAGCCTCCGCTTTCGATCAGCGTCGCGACGAACGCGGTCGACCGGCCGTCCGGGTAGGTATAGAGGCCGTTCCATACGCCGGTCAGGTTCCGCTCGTCGCCGCGAAACCTCCCGGTCATCGGCGGCTACACCGTCGTCTGTGCCATGCCGGGCTTTGCCGGCGTCAGCGCTTCCTTGGCGCCGTCCTTGAATGCCACGTCCGGCGGCAGCACGATCGAGCACGAGCGGATCTTCTGGTGAGCCGGATCGACGCCGGGTGGCGCCGTACCCTTGTCGGTGAGC
>DATJTL010000349.1:0-7227 GCA_035503415.1 Xanthobacteraceae bacterium | reverse complement strand
GATCGCCGGATCTTCGGAAATGTCGAACAATTGCTCGAGCGCTGCCTCGCTCTCTTCGCGCGAAAAGCCCTCGATGCGCGCCGACATCAGCCGGCTCACGTAGAGCGCTTTCCGGCCGGTTGCCGGATGGGTGATGATGATCGGCTGTTCGTGATGGAGGATTTTGTCCACTTCCACCTGCGACAAGTCGATGCGCTCGCGCCGTTTGTAGTCGTGCACCTGGAGTACGTTGCGGCCTTCGAGCCGGTCGCGCAGCGGGCGCGGAATATTCTCGTAGGCCTTGTACATGTTGGAGAAGCAGGTCTCGCCGCCGCGCGAGGTGAGCTTCATCGCATAGAGGAACGTGGCGCGGTGCGGCTCCCGGTAATAGCTGGTGTCGTGGTGGAACCACATTTCGCCGTCGCCGAAGGCGCCGATCGGCTTGCCGTTCTCGACGATGTTGGTGACCATCATGAACGGCGTGTCGTAGTCGCCGCCGGGCGTGCGGCCGTTGGTCGGGCGGCGGCGGATGTGGACCTTGCCGAAATAGGAGGCGGCGCGCACCTGATCCTCTTCCGACAGCATTTGATCGCGGAATACCACCACGACGTGCCGGTCGAAGGCGGCGTTGATCGCGTCGATCGTCGCGGCATCGAGCGGCTCGCGCAGATCCACGCCGGTGATCGCGGCGCCGAGCGCGGGCGACAGCGGCTCTACCGACATCGCCATCCGTTTCCTCCGGGTTTTTTATCGTCCTTTGTCAGCGTCCGATGCGCGGCACTTTCGCTCCGCGCGCCGTCATTGCTGCGTCAACGCGTCGATGCCGGCTTTGGCCACTTGCGTGTCCTGCGCGGAAATCGCGCCGGAGACGCCGATGGCGCCGATGATCTTGCCGTCGAGCACGATCGGCAGTCCGCCCTCGATCGGCGTGATGTCCTTGAGTGCGAGCAGGCGGTTGCCCGGGCCGCCGCGGGCGATGGCGTCGTCGAGGTCCTTGCTCGGCCGCTTGAATTGCAGCGCGGTGCGCGCCTTGCCCTCCGACACGGTGATGGCGGAAATCTGGGCGTTGTCGATCTTATGGAACATCACCAGATTGCCGCCGCTGTCGAGAATGGTGATCGCCACCTGCCAGGTATTTTCCGCCGCCTTCAGCTCCGCCCCCGCCATCACCCGTTTGGCCTGATCGAGTGTGATCGCCGGGCCGTAGGGCGCCGTCACGGTCGATTCGACGTCCTGCGCCAAAGCCGGTCCGGCCGCCAGTGCGAGCGCGCAGGCGAGCGCGAGCATTCGGATCATCTGGGAAGCCTCCTCTGTCGCGCGCCGGCGGCGCGCGGCGGCAGAATAAGCGGCAAAGCCGGTGGGTGGAAGTCGCTTGCAGATATCAGTCGCGCAGGATCGTCTACCTCCCGACACCTGACGCCTGATACCTCATACTTGACGCCTGAAAACGTGATCGCTCGACTCGGTGCTTCGTTCTGGCAGAATGACTATATTTGCGGCGGCAAGTTGGAGATGACGACATGTTCTCGTTTCGGAAAATGGTGGAAATGCCGGCGCCCGGTGAGGCCTTGAAGGGGCGTTCGGCGCCGATCCCTACGGCTGAAAGTCATTTTGTCAACGGCCGCGCGCTCAAGGGCCCGTATCCGGAAGGGCTTGCCATGGCGATGTTCGGGCTCGGCTGCTTCTGGGGCGCTGAGCGCAAATTCTGGGAGCTGGGCGACGGTGTCTACATCACGGCAGTTGGCTACGCGGGCGGTCCGACACCCAATCCGACCTACGAGGAAGTCTGCAGCGGGCGCACCGGGCACAATGAAGTGGTGCTGGTGGTCTACGATCCGAAGAAGATTTCCTACGAGAGCCTGCTCAAGACCTTCTGGGAGAGTCACGATCCGACCCAGGGCATGCGCCAGGGCAACGACGTCGGCACGCAGTACCGCTCCGGCATCTATGTGTTCTCGCCGGAGCAGCGCGCCGCCGCGGAGGCATCGAAGGCCGCCTACAACAAGGCGCTCGGCGCCGCGCGCATGGGACCGATCACGACCGAGATTGTCGACGCTCCTCCGTTCTATTTCGCCGAGGATTACCACCAGCAATATCTGGCGAAGAATCCCTACGGCTATTGCGGGCTCGGCGGTACCGGGGTGAGCTGCCCGATCGGCACCGGGGTGGCGGCTTAAGGACAACTCTCGATTCGCTATTCGTCCTTGCCGGCGTCGAGCGATGCTGCTGGTTGGGGGGCGGTGAGGATTTGTTAACCATACCGGGCGTTAATCAGGCCTCGTTCGCACGAACCGGACCGGATTGCGCGTATGCGGGTCACCCGCTCCGTCTTTTTGCTCTTGATTGTCGCCATTGCGGCCGCGGGATGCGCGCGGCAGCCCGAGCCATGGGTGCCGGTCGCCGCCGCACCCGGAATGGGCACGCCGTCCGGTCTGGTCATGACAACGCGGCCCGCTCCCGTCATGGCGTCGGGCATCGACACGATGGTCTACGGATCGCCAAGTTCCCGGGCGCCGACGCCGATGGCTGCGCCCATTTCGGCGTCAGAGGCGGGCAGGGGATTCTTCTCGTCGGCATCCGTCCAAGCGCCGCCGCCGGCTTATGCGTCGCCGGCTTTTGCGCCCGCGCCCGTCGCCTACGCGCCGACAGCGCCGAGCGGGCCTTACACCCTCGATTCGGGCGACCGGCTGCGCATCGTGGTGTTCGGCCAGGACGGCCTGTCCAACTCCTATGTGGTCGACGCCAGCGGCTACATCGCCATGCCGCTGATCGGCACGGTGCTGGCGCGCGGCGCGACGACCGAACAACTGTCGAGCCGGATCGTCAACAAACTGAGTCAGGGATTCATCAAGGAGCCTCACGTCGCCGTCGAGATCGAAGCGTATCGGCCGTTCTTCATTCTCGGCGAAGTCACCCAGCCGGGCCAATATCCCTACGTCGCCGACATGACTGTCGAGACGGCAGTTGCGATCGCGGGCGGCTTCGGACCGCGCGCCAGCCGCAAGACCGTCACCGTCACGCGATTGATCAATGGCCAGCAGGTGCGCCTGACCGTTCCGACGAGCTTCGCGCTCCGGCCGGGCGACACCGTGAACGTGCAGGAGAGATGGTTCTAGAACAGACAACAGACGGATAAGAATACGGCTTCCGCTATCCGTCCGCTGTCATCCGCTATTTCACGTTCTTATTTCACGTTTTTGGCGAGAAACGCCATCGAGCGCTGCCAGGCCAGTTTGGCCGCCGCTTCCTGGTAACTGCCGCGTTCGTCGCAGTGGAAGCCGTGTTGGGCATCCGGATAGACGAAGATTTCGCAATCGCCGCCGCGCTTCTGCTTGATGAGATCGACGTCGCTCATCGGGATCGAGGCGTCCTTTTCGCCGAAATGCATCTGCACCGGCACTTTCGGCTTCTGATCGGCGTTCTTGGCGATCTGACCGCCGTAATAGCAGACCGACGCCGACAGGCCGCTCAGCTTGCAGGCTGACAAAAACGAGATGGTCCCGCCCATGCAGAAGCCCATCATGGCGACCGGTCCGCTCTTTTTCAGGTCGTCGATTGCCGCCTGCACGTCGAGCAGCATGGCGCCCCAATCGGGATTCGCGACGAATTTGCGCGCGTTGGCGATCTCGTCGGGCGAATAGCCGCTCTCGAAATTCGGCTGCTGGCGGTCGAACACCGCCGGCGCGACCGCCGCATAACCTTCGCCGGCAAGGCGATCACAGACTGCGCGGATGTGGTGATTAACGCCGAAAATCTCCTGAATGACGACGATGCCACCCTTGGCCTGCCCTGTTGGATCGGCGCGGTAGGCGCCAAGCTTGAAGCTATCGGAAGCGGTGAGTGTGAAATGTTTACCCAAGACGATCCTCCATTGTGACGGAAATGACCTCGGCCAGGGATCCTGGCGCTGCCAACCGGCCGCTGCCAGCATACACCGCCGGAGGCGGAGCTTGAATGCCCGCTTCGAAATGTAGCGAGATGGCTCGTCAGCGCTGGACGACGATGAAATCCGTGCCGCTGCCGGTTTCTGGACCGAGGCCTTGGTCGGATACGACGAGCGAGGAGCCGGGCACCATCAGTTGCGAAATCTGATCGATCACGTCCTGCGGAATCGCGATGCGGGCGAGCGCCTCTTGCGGCGTCTCCGGCGCGGCTACCGGCTCTGCCGATTCGGCGCCCCGCTCTGATACGCGCACGCGCTTGCGATTGCCGTAGGCGTCCCTGACGTATTTCCAGTGCTCCTCCGCCCTCGGCGGCTCGCCAGGAAGCGTAGTCACTGTCCAGCGGAAGGTGGAATGATCCGGCAGGTAGTCGATCGCGGTGAAGACGTGCGTTCCGATCGGCTGATTGGGATTCTCGATCTTCACCGGCGCGTCGAACACCGGGCTGAAATCTTGCCGCACGTAGATTCTGCTGTTCTTGCGGCTGACGAAGATCGCGATTGGTCCGCCGCCGCTCTTGCCGAGTTGTATGGGCTTGGCAAGCGGGATCGGCACGTCGTCAAGACTGATCGGCGCGGTGAGGTTGGCCGCCGCCGCACCTGCTGCCTCCGCTGGCGCGGGTGTCGTCGGCGATGCCGCCGCCGCGGCTGGCGCCGAAGCCCCGGTTGTAGTCGCCTGGGCGGGCGCCGCTGGTGCCGGCTGCGCTGAGGCCGGGGGAGTCGCCTGGGTCGCCTCTACGGAATTCGCCGGCGCAGTCACGGCCGGATTGGCCGGGGCCGCCTCGGTTGTTGCACTGGTGGCCGTGTTCGCCTTGGCCGGTTCGGCCGGCGCGGGTGCTGTCGGCTTGCTTTGTTCGGTCGCGTCGGTTGCCGCGGATTTGATGGTGGCGGCGAGCGATTCCGTCGCGTTGCTTGGTTGCGCAGCTTGGGTCGCGGCCGGTGTGCCCGGCGTCGTCGTGGCGGAGCCGGCCGTTTGAGTTTCTGCTTGCGCGGTCGTGGCAGCCGTCGTCGGCGCTGCGGGCGCAATCGGCTGGGCAGCGGTTGTCGCGGCCGGGTCCGGCTTGGCCGTCATCGATGACGGCTGCGAAGCAGCAGCAGGCGCAGCTTCCGCGTGGCTATCCACCGGATCTGCCTTACCGGCGGGCGCGGTCGGTGCCGCCGCCGTGCCGGCCGGCGGATCGACGGCGTCGGTCTTGGATAAGGAATTGATCGTTTGCGCCGTCTGCACCGCGGGTGTCACAGCCGCGGTCGGGGCTGGCGCCTTGTGCACGAACAGATGCGGATCAGCGAATTCGGTGGGCCGCAATTCGCCGCGTGCGATGATCACGCGCATGCCCATCGTCGGGAGTTGCCACAGACGCGCAGCGAAATCTTCCGGCATGCGAATGCAGCCATGTGACGCTTGACGGCCGACGCCGGGACCCTGGTGCAGCGCCACGCCGGACCAGGTGATGCGCTCCATGTAGGGCATCGGAGCGTTGCTGTAGATGTTGGAATGATGAAAGCGGTCGCGTTGGATGACGCTGAACACGCCGAGCGGAGTGAGATGACCGGGTACTCCGGTAGCGACCAGTGCGTCGGCGACATGCACGCCGCCGCTGTAGAAATGCAGCTTCTGCTGATTGATCGAAACAAAAATCTCCAGCGGGCCTTTTGGAATATCGCCGAACGGCAGCTTCTTCACATGCTCCGTTTCCTTGCGCGCATCCTTGCTCTTGAGCTTGTACTTCGCCGCCGCCGGCGATGAGCCTGCCGCCGTCGCCAAGCCGAGCGCCAGCAAGCAGATGCCGCCGAGGAGTACGCGCTTGATGTGATTTGATGTGATGCCCTGCCGCACGTGGTCGGTATTCACGGTTCGGCCCTCAATGAAAAGACTGACTGAATACAACAACAAACTCTAATACACACCCCTGCCTCCTGCTATCGGCCGAAGGGGATACACAGCCTATTATGGCACATTAAGGGTAACGCCAGACAGAGGTTTTCACGTCATCGGTTACCCTGCCGATGACTTAACCACAGCGGAAATTTGCCGCCTCAGTCTGGCGCCGCAAGCGCGAACGTCTTCGCGAGCAGTTCGTAGGAATGACGACGCGCCATATGGTCATAAACCATCGTGGTCACCAAAAGTTCATCGGCGCGGGTGGCTTCGATCAGCGACAGCAGCCGGCCTTTTACCGTTTCGATGCCGCCGACAATAAGGCGTGCCCGATGGCGCGCGATGCGCTCGCGGTCTGCCGGCGAGTACGGATAAGCCGCCGCCTCCTCCGGCGAGGCGAGCGGGGCATACTCGCCTCTGGCGCGGCGTGCGTAGTGCAGATCCGCGCTGGCGGCGATGTGCTCGGCCTCGGCGTCGCTGTCGGCGGCAATGACCGCGGTGGCCAGGATCGCGTAGGGTCGCTCAAGCGCCGCCGACGGCTTGAAATGCTCGCGATAGGTCAGCATGGCGCTGGCGGCGTCGTAGTCGGCAAAATGGTGGGCGAATGCGAAGCCGGCGCCGACCATCGCGGCAAGCTCGGCGCTATAGCCGCTCGAGCCGAGGAGCCAAATCGGTGGCAGTGCCACGTCGCTGGGCACGGCTTGAACCTTGCGGAACGGATGGTTCTCCGGAAAGCCGCCGCGTTCGAACAGCAACAGTTCCTGGAAACGTTCGAGAAAATCGTCGCCGGACCGTGCATCCTGGCGAGCACGTAACGCGTATGAGGTTACCGGATCGGTCCCCGGCGCGCGGCCGAGACCCAAATCGATGCGACCGGGGAACAGCGCTTCCAGCACCTTGAAACGCTCGGCAACCATCAGCGGCGCGTGATTTGGCAGCATCACGCCGCCGGAGCCGACGCGGATTCGCGACGTCGCCGCTGCAATCTGGCCGATCATAATCTCAGGCGCGGAACTGGCGATGTTCGCAAGATTGTGGTGCTCGGCTACCCAGTAACGCGTGTAGCCGAGTTTTTCGGCAAGCCGCGCCAGATCGAGCGAGTTGCGTAGCGCAACCGATCCCGGAGTTGCCGTGGTGACGGGTGAAAGATCGAGGATGGAAAGAGGGAGCACGCCTAAATGTACCACTTCGCCGACGCGGAGAACTCTTCGATTTTATAAATTCTTCGCCGTAGCCTTCATCAACGCGCTGGTGGTGTTCACCGTGCGCTTGACCATGCAGACGGGTAGGCGGGCGTCGGGGTTGTCGCCGTCGCTGTCGTCGCCGTCGTCGCCGTCCTCCTGACAGTGCGCCGGCCCGTTATGGACGCATTTCCAAATGCACGGGGGGCCGATCGGAAAACCACCCGGGCTTGATAGGGTGAGGTGTT
>DATJTL010000348.1:0-7920 GCA_035503415.1 Xanthobacteraceae bacterium | reverse complement strand
GCACTGCTGGTCGCGATAACGAAGTCCCCGGAAGCCGCTTTTTGGATCCTTATTGCGTATCTCATCATCCATCAACTGGAAGGGCAGATTATCGCCCCGCTCATTCAGCATCACATGGTCGCGATTCCGCCGGCCGTCATGCTACTCGGCATCGTGGCGATCACTTATCTGTTTGGAGCCATCGCCATAATTTTTGCCGCGCCGATCGCCGTCGTGGTGTTCACGATCGTCAACTTGGTCTACGTCCGCGACACGCTGGGCGAGAAGACGACGCTCACGCGCAAACTGGGCTGAGCCAACCTCGGCCGGCAAGAGGGCGGCGTCCGCTCAGCCCGCCTGCGTGAGCTGGAAGCCGGCGACCACGATGGCAAGCCCGATGAGCTGCGAGACGCTCGGCACCTCGCCGAGGACCAGAAAGCCAAGCAGCAGCGAGAACGGCGGCACCAACGACGGATAGAGCGACGCGCGTCCGGCGCCCAGCAAGATCACCGCGCGGGTGAACAGATAGATCGCCAGCGGACCGGCGAAGACGCCCTGCACGATCGCCTGCAGCAGGTTCTCGTAAAAGCCGGCGGCAAGAAAATTACCGTAGGCGAGGAGCAGTATCGGCAGGCCGGCAAGCGACAGCACACTGGTGACTGCGGCCGCGCGTATCGGCTCGATCCGCCATAGCCGCAGCAGCATGCCGAAAATGGCGAACGAGCTTCCGGCGGCGACAAAGAGAAGATCGCCGACGATTCCCTGACGGCCCATCGTGCGCAACGCTTCGGTGCCGATCACGGCGAGACCGATAACGATGATGACGGCGCCGGCGATACGGCGCGGCGGCAGCATCTCCCCGAGCATGAGCCACGCCAGGACGAGGCCGCCGACCGCGGCGCACGAGGGCTGAATGATGCTGCCGTGACCGAGCGGCACGTAGACGTAGCCAATATAGCTCCACAACGCGAGCGGCAGGCCGCCGACGAGCGTGATGGCGATGCCGCGGCGCCAGCCGAGACCACCGAGATCGGAAAAACCGTCGGCGGCGACGATCGGAAGCAGCGCCAATCCCGGCCAGACGAAGCGGTGCAGCGCCAGCACCAGCGGCGACATGCCGATCAGCACGCCGTGCCGCGCGGCGACGAAACCGAATGCCCAGAACAGCGCCGAGCCGGCGCCGCAGAGCACGCCGAGAACCGTCGCATGTTTGACCGGCGGCGCCGGAGAAGAGTCCATTGCGAACCATAATCCGCCGCGGTTTTGCCCTACAACACGTGATTGGTAGCGTCAGGCTTCGCGGGACGCGAAGTCCGCAACGTGCGGACGGCGACGTGACCTCGCGGCGCCGCGCCGCTATCATCCCGGCGCCAATCAAGGGGAGCCGGAAAGGAATGGCCGAGGGGGAACCGATCGAAGGCGAGTACGACTATGTGATCGTCGGTGCCGGCTCGGCGGGCTGTCTTCTTGCCAACCGGCTCTCGGCCGATGCCGGCCGTCGCGTGCTGGTGCTGGAAGCCGGCGGGCGAGACAATTGGATCTGGTTCCATATCCCGGTCGGCTATCTGTTCGCCATCGGCAATCCACGTTCGGACTGGTGCTTCAAGACCGAAGCGGAGCAAGGCCTCAACGGCCGCGTCCTCAACTATCCGCGCGGCAAGGCGATCGGCGGTTCGTCCTCGATCAACGCCATGATCTACATGCGCGGACAGGCGGCCGATTACGACCATTGGCGCCAGCTCGGACTTTCCGGCTGGGGCTGGGACGACGTGCTGCCTTACTTCAAGCGCCATGAAAATCATTTCCTCGGCGAAAGCGACAGGCATGGTGCGAGCGGCGAACTGCGCGTCGAACCGCCGCGTGTGAGCTGGGACCTGCTCGATACCTTCCGCAAAGCCGCCGAGCAGGCCGGCATCAAATCCATTCCCGACTTCAATACCGGCGACAACGAGGGCTGCTGCGCCTTCCATGTCAACCAGAAACACGGTCGGCGCTGGTCGGCGGCGAGCGCATTCCTCAAGCCCGCACTTGCGCGCGGCAATTTGCGGCTGGAAACCGGCTGCCTGGTCGAGGGCGTCATGTTCGAGGGCAAGCGCGCCATCGGCGTGCGCTGGCGAAAGGGCGGGCAAACGCGCTTCGTCCGCTGCCGCGGCGAGGTGATCCTTGCCGCCGGCTCGATCGGCAGCGCGCAGATCATGCTGTTGTCAGGCGTCGGTCCCGCCGATCATCTGCGCGAGCACGGCATTCCAGTCGTGCTCGACCGGCCGGGAGTCGGCGCCAATCTGCAGGATCACTTGCAGCTTCGGCTCATCTACAAGGTCGATGGCGTCAAGACGCTCAACGAGCGCTATCATGCGCCGCTCGGCATGGCCGGCATGTTGGCCGAATATGTGCTGTTTCGCCGCGGGCCGCTCACGATGGCGCCGTCGCAGCTTGGTCTGTTCACCCGCTCGGACGCGGACCAGGAGCGCGCCAACCTGCAATATCACGTGCAACCGCTGTCGCTCGACCGCTTCGGCGAGCCGCTGCACAAATTCCCCGCCTTCACGGCAAGCGTCGCCAACGTGAGGCCGACGAGCCGCGGCTCGGTACGGCTGCGCTCGGGCAACGCCGCCGATCCGCCGATGATCAAGCCGAATTATCTGTCGACCGACGAGGACCGGCGCATCGCCTGTAGCGCTATCCGGCTCACGCGGCGCATCGCGGCGCAGCCCGCGCTCGCGCCGTTTCATCCGTCCGAATATCTGCCCGGCCCGTCGGTGTCCGACGACGAGCAGGCGCTGGAGAAAGCTGCTGGCGACATCGGCACCACGATTTTTCACCCGGTCGGCACCGCCAAAATGGGCCTTGCCAGCGATCCGCTGATGGTGGTCGACGAGCAGCTTCGCGTCGCCGGGATCGAACGGCTGCGCGTCGTTGACGCGTCGGTCATGCCGACGATCACGTCCGGCAACACCAACGCGCCGACCATGATGATCGCGGAAAAAGGCGCGGCCTTGATCCGCGCTGCCGCCTAAGCTTGCCATCATGAAAGCAATCTTCCGCGCACTCGCGATCCTCGGCGATCCCTTCGCCGAATGGGAACGGATCGAAAAGGAGCCGGGCGATCCGGCCTATGTGATGATCAGCTATGCGGCGCCGCTCGCGCTGATTCCGGCGGTTTGCGGATTCCTCGGCGCCTGCATCATCGGCGTCGTCGAGCCGAGCGGCAATACGCTCTACGCATCCGTCTTCGATGGAATTTTCGGCACGATCTTCGGTTACCTGGAGACGCTCGCGATCGTGGCGCTGCTCGGGCTGATCATCGCATTGGCCGCGCCACTGTTCGGCGGGCGGAAGGACATCGCCGGCGCGCTCAAGCTCGCCGCCTATTCATACACGCCGGTTTGGCTTGCCGGGATTTTTCTACTGCTGCCGGGCCTGCGCTTTCTCATGCTCACCGGCTTCTACGGCGCCTACATCCTGGTCGCGGGCTTGCCGCGGCTCACGAGATCGGCGCCGCAGAAGACAATGGGCTTCGCGGCGCTGATCGTTGCCTGCGCCTGTGCGCTGACTGTCATAGCGACGGGCTTACAGCGCGCGCTATTTGGAATACCTCTCCACTAGTTTTATGCGCGGATCAGGGCGCCTTCACCACGGCGCGGCAGGCGGGCGGCAGCGCGGCGAGCGTCATCGCGTGCGCCGGCGTCGGCAGCCCCGTCGGCGGCGCCGGATGCAGGACCGACGGCTTGAACCAATAATCGAGCGCGTGGCCGCAGCCGTCGCCTGCCGGCACCGGCGGCTGATTCTTGCACTCCGCGCTGTCGGGCGGACAGAGCAGGCGGACGTGGAAGTGCTCGGCGTGTCCCCACCACGGCCGCACCTTGGAAAGCCAGGCGCGATCCGTTCCGGCCTCGCTGCACATTTCCTTCTTGATCGCCGCGTTGACAAAAATGCGTACCACCTGCGGATCTTCCGCGGCAGCTTTGACCAAGGCGGTGCGCTCGGGCGTCCATACTTTATGATCGACGTCGAGACCGTCCGGGGCGACCATGTTGACGGCGCCATCCATCTCGCGCTCCTCGCGCGAGAGCACGTGATCGGGCATCGGCGTGAACCAGATATCGACGTCGAGGCCGATCTGATGGCTGGCATGGCCGGTGATCATGGGGCCGCCGCGCGGCTGCGCCATGTCGCCGATGAGCAGACCGTTCCAACCGACTTTCTTGGCGTTGTCGCCCAGCCGCTCGATGAAGCTGATGAGTTCGGGATTGCCCCAATTGCGGTTGCGCGACAGCCGCATGACCTGCCAGGTCGGCCCGGTGATCGGCAGTGCGACCGCGCCGGTCATGCAGCCTTTGGCATAGGAGCCAATGGCGCGCGCCGGGCCGGGCAGCGGCGTAAGCTTGCGGGCGAACAACTCCTTGGCGGGCGTTTTGGGCGAGTCGGGGGCGGCAAGCGGCGGCAGCGGCGCCGGATTGAGCGAACCGGGCGGCGTCGTATCGATCGTGCTCGCGGCCCGGTTCTGCGTACCGGCGTCTTGCGCAAGCGCCGGATCAATTGCAAGCGCGGGACCAATGCCGGCGACGAAGGCAATGAGCAGCGCGCGAAGCAAGGTGGGCATTACCGGACCTGCGCTGGTGACTTCGCCCCCGCTCACGCCGCGGGGTTTGGCTGACGATAGGCGACCGCGGCGGCGCGGCGCCGATACGCTGCCGCCAAACGCTCGCACTGTCCAGTAACGAATAGGTCGTCGGCGGCACCGCTTACCGCCAACAGCCGCTTTTCTGTTGCCGCGTGCGGCTCGATCGAGCCGTCGTGCAGGATGTGGCCCACGGTAAGCCCGCGCTCGTCAAGCGCACGCGCCACCAACAGGCAGCGATGGCAATCGAGCGGCTCGCGCTCCGCGCACATCAGGCAGACGCGCCGCTGCGCCGAAACAGACACGAGCCGGTCGAGGCCCAGGCGAAATTCGTCGCACTTTGCCATCGCCTCGTAATCGGCAACGCCGTCGCAATAGAGTTCGGCCTGACGCGGGCGGCCGCCGAGCGCGTCGCCGAACGGCGCGTACAACATGCCTTCCTGCTCCAGGCTGAGCGCAAGGTTCTTGGCGGAAAACCAGGGAAAGCGGCGCGAGAACGGGGTCGAGCGCACGTCGGCGACGGCGTCCACACCGGCAGCGCTCAGCATGCCGAGGAAACGCTCGAGGCGAATATTGGAGTGGCCGATGCTGAACAGATCAAACGTTTCCATGGTCACATCTTAACCACTGCGCGTCGGCAAATCCGCGGCTGCCGCCATTGCCCTTTGCCGCAGGCGCCGATTCCGCGAGTTCTGCACAAGTGTTTGCGGCCCGATTAACTCTTGTCCTGTTGTTTTCTTTACAAATTCGCGTTCCTACAGCAAATATTTGGATGGATCGGCGAGGAAAAATAAGGGGCTTTCCATGCACCGCTTGCTATTCGCGTGCGTACTGGCCGCATCGTTTGTTTTTATCTCCTCCGCACAACGCGCCAAGGCCGAAATCCTGGTCCAGATCAGCCGTTCGAGCCAGACGATGGAAGTCAGCGTCGACGGATATCCGCGCTACGACTGGCGGGTATCGACGGGCCGGCCCGGGCTCGGGACGCCGGCGGGCGTCTATCACCCGCAGTCGATGGCGCGGAGCTGGTTCTCTCGTCGATATTATAATTCGCCAATGCCGCACTCGATCTTCTTCTACCGCGGCTTTGCCATTCACGGCACCTACGAGATTTCGCGGCTTGGCGGTCCGGCCTCGCACGGCTGCGTCCGTCTCGATCCACAAAACGCGGCCACGCTGTTCGAGCTCGTGCAGCAGGAAGGCATGCGCGCCACGACAATCGTGGTCCATTAGGCCGTTTACGTTTCCCGGATGCGGTGCAGCGCGTTAGCGATGCACCGCTGATCCGGGATCGTGCCAAATTCCCAGTCCGCAACGATCCCAGGTCTGCAGCGCATCATTTTGCTACGCCATAGCGCGTCGAAGACGCGCGTGAACGCGCTTTTGCTGCGCTGCGCCCGCGAAAAGTTCAGTGTCACTCCCCCGCGATCGGGGAAGTGAGAAGACGAGTTGCCGAAACGCAATCGCGCGTTACTCCGCGGCCGGCGCGCGTTGCCCGGCGGGCGCGCGGTAGAGCTCCTCGCCCATCTGCGATTTGACGCCTTCCTTCGCCAGCGTCTCCTCGTATTCCTTGCGCAGGAACGGATCCTCGAGCCAGTAGGGAATGGCGGTGCCGCCCTCGGTGACGTCGATCGCGCCCTCGTCGGTGTCTTTCTCGCCGGGCACGCCGGCCTTGTCCTTGCGATGGTTGTTGGGCCCGTACCAGCCGATCAGCCGCAGCGGCTCTTTGCTGATGCCAAAATGGGCGTGGAACCAGTCGCCGCCATAGGGCGCGGCGGTCACGAGGCCGACCGGCTCATAATCCTGGCGATAGACGTTTTGCGTCTTGCCGTCCTTCCAAGGCGTCATGCCTTCGGTTCGCGGCCATGTGTAGGTGTAGCCCTTGCCCTTGAGGCAGACCAGGATCGCGGCCGACATGTGGGCGTGCGCCTTGGAATAGCGGCCGGTCTTGTGCTCGCCGACGAAGCCGTAGAACACATTGTTGGCCATGTGCGGCTCGACGCGGGTGTAGCCGGGCGAGCGGCGGTTATCGAGATAGAGATCGGCATTCATGATGTCGGGGATGAAGTTGCTCTTGCGCAGCGCCAGCCCGCGCAACGGATCGGGCACGATGTCGTCCTTGGCCTTGAAGAAGTCGGCGGCGCCATCGAAGCGCGACGGGAACGTGTTGGCGCAATTGAAGATCCAATCGCGATCGCGGAAGATATTCATCACGTTCGGCGCAGTCGTCGCCACCAGAATAAGCGCCGGGGCGGATCCGGCCGCGTTGATGATGCGGTGATTGGTGTTGAGCGGGATCGAGAACATCGAGCCGCGCTGCCATTCGAAGGTGTGAGGCTTTGCCTGTCCGTCGGCCCAGATTTCGACGGTGCCACGGCCTTCGACCACCACCATGATTTCTTCGTACATGTGCTTTTCGGGATTGAGCGCGCCGGCCGGCGGCACCTCGATCACGTAGCAGCCCCATCTCCCCTCGGTGCCGTAGAGCTGAATGAACGTGCCCTTGCCGCCCATCCGCGGCCATGGCTTGAGCGGCATGTCCTGCACGCGGCGGACACCGATGCCGCGGAAGATCGGCACCCCCTGCTCCTCCATGAAGTCATCGTAGGACGTGTTCGGCCGCTTCCAGGCGCCGTAGCCCGCGTTCTTCAGGCCTTCGGGTTCGTGCCAGTGATCGCTGGTAACTTCGTGCATGGTTGTCGTCTCCGTGAAGCGGCCGCCGGTGCGCAGCTTTGCGAAATTTTCGCAGCAAGTGACAGAGGCCACAAGGGAGCGAGCACCACGCCCTTTGCAAGGCTTCCCCGCTCTTGCGCGTGTCTCCCAGCTCTCCCCGGCTGGCAGAGGTGAAGGCAAGCGATCTCGTTCTCACGGCGCGTTTTTTGATTCGCGCCCGAGTTATGGTGACGGCAAACGTACCCCGGATGAGCGAAGCGATATCCGGGGACGGCAGTACGGTCTCGAACGCGGCTCCCGGGTTTCGCTACGCTCACCCGGGCTACAAAAGAACGAAAGAAAAAAATGAAAGAGGCAGAACGCCGACAGGCGCGTATTTGTAGTCTCCGCGCCTGCGGGCGCGGCACGCGCTCATCGGAGCGCGCTCGCCTGACGGCGTTCCGCCGCGGCACTTACGGCGGCGAACTAACGCCACCGCTCAGCTCCAGCGCACTTCCCAGGACTTGGCTAAGAAACGGTCGTTAACCGCCTCCGCCTGTCCTAGTCCAGCGACGTAGTCGCAGACCGGTCATGATGCCGGCCGGGCGTTGTCCCAGAGCCGCCCGGGAGCGGGTTGTGTCGACCCGCCCGCGGGAACCGCATCCCGC
>DATJTL010000347.1:0-4819 GCA_035503415.1 Xanthobacteraceae bacterium | reverse complement strand
ATAGGCAATGTCGGTGACTTTGGCCCAGGCCATTTGTTCCTCCCAACGCTCTAGTGGTCCGATTTTGACATGCGCTGGAATTTGCCACGATCGGAGGGGCAGAGCTAGACCGCCCGTTCATTCCCGCGCCGGCGAAAACGCGCCGCAGCCACCGCCAAGAGCCGCGCTCGCCTCCGCGGGCGCGGAGACGAGCCGGCGTAGCGCAGACCGGCTTCGCTCAGGGCCGGTAGTCGGCCGGAACGGTCTCGTCGGGTCGTGCCTTGCTCATGGCGTTGAACACGGGCGTCAGCACGATGGCGATGAGAAGATTGAGGATCACCGTGTAGAGCGCCGTGTAGCCGGGGAACGTATGTCCGGCGAAGGCCAGCGGGAAGTTCGGCCCGAGGTTTGCCGCGACGAACATCTTGGTGCCCAGCACCATTCCTACCAGCCAGCCGATCAGCAGCGCCCACGGATTGAACCAGCGGGTATAAACGCCGAGCATTACCGCCGGCAGCGTCTGAATGATCAGGATGCCGCCGAGCAGCTGCATGTAGATGGCATATTGCTGCGGGACGAACACGATGAAGACGAGTGCGCCGAACTTGACGATCAGCGATACCCATTTCGCTATTTGAGATTCCTGCCTGTCGGTCAGGTTCCCGTTGATGAACTCGCGGTGAATATTGCGCGTGTAGAGATTAGCTGCCGCGATCGACATGATTGCCGCCGGCACCAGCGCGCCGATGCCGATTGCCGCAAACGCGACGCCGACGAACCAGTTGGGGAAGTTATGCAGGTACAGCGCCGGCACCGCGAAATTATTGCCGAAATGCTTAAAGCCGGCGGCGAACTCGGGAAGGCTGCTCACGCCGGCGGCGACGGCGAACAAGCCGACCAGCGCCAGAAGCCCCAGCATGAAGGAATAGCCGGGCAGCAAAGCGGCGTTGCGCCGGATGGCGTGGCCGCTGGAGGCGCTCAAGATGCCGGTGATGGAATGCGGATAGAGGAACAGCGCGAATGCCGAGCCGAGCGCCAGTGTCGCATAGACGCCGTAAAGCCCCGTCGTGTTGGGGCCAGGCGTGGCCAGCAGCAATTTCGCCGGCGGTAGTTTCGCGAAGATGGCGCCGAAGCCGCCCATGTGGATCGGAACGTAGATGATCGCCGCAAAGGCGGTGATGTAGATCAGGATATCTTTGACGATCGCGATCGACGCCGGCGCCCGCAAGCCGCTCGTGTACGTGAAGGCGGCAAGAATGACGAAGGCGAGGACGAGCGGCAGGTCGCCCGCATAACCGCTGCCGTAAACGCCCATGCCGCCGATGACGACCTGCAGGCCGACGAGCTGCAGCGCGATATACGGCATGGTGGCGACGATCCCGGTGAGCGCCACTGCCAGCGCCAGCCAGCGATTGCCGAAGCGGCCGCGCACGAAATCGGATGCGGTGATGTAATTGTGCTTGTGGCAGACGTGCCATAGCCGCGGGAACGGCAGGAACAGGATCGGGTAGATCATGATCGTGTAGGGCACGGCAAAGAACGCAATCGCGCCGGCGCCGAAGGCGAGCGCCGGTACCGCAATGAAAGTGTATGCCGTGTAGAGATCGCCGCCGATCAGAAACCAGGTGACGACGGTGCCGAACCGCCGCCCGCCGAGACCCCATTCGTGCAACAGGTCGAGATCGCCCTTGCGCCAATGAGCAGCGACGAAACCGAGTACTGTGATGAGCGCGAACAGCGCCACGAAGACAATTAGAGCGGTCCAGTTGATATCCTGCACGGCATCTCTCCCGAGATTTTTTCTTGTTGCGACTATTCTTGTTGCAACTTGGGTCGGTGGCTCAGCGCAGCCGAATGGCGCGGCCTACGGCTCAGTCACGAAATAGACGATGGCGGTGAGCACAGCCCCGATGATCACCCAGAGCATCTGGTACCAATAAAAGAACGGAATGCCGGCCCAGCTGGGCTCGACTGAATTATAAAACGGCACCCAAAGTACCGCGATGAATTGGATGAGAAAGAGCAGGTACCACCAACTCCAGCCCGTCCCCCGCTCGCCTTGCTGATTCATAGTCTCCCCTCCGAAGCGCCGTATACAGACTCGCAACGAGCCTTGCGTCGAGACTTCCATCGAGAGGTGGCGTCTCCGCGCGAGCTGTTTGGCGCTCTTAGTGCCGACAATAGCCTTGCGCGACCGCCATGCAAAGCGGCTTTCGTTGACGAAAAGGCGATGCGGCAGTGCAGCAATCCGACCGAGCGCGCTTTAGCGCGTCACGCGGCGGTTTTCTCTGCCGCAACGGCTCGTTGCATGAAATTCACGAACACGCGCGCTATCTCGTCTTCGTATCGGCTCCATTCGGGCCACGGGATGAGCGGCACGTTCTGGTCGGTCATCGGCAGCTGGTGCAGCTCGCTGCCGGGAATAAGCTTCTGCGCGGTGAGCCCGCTGGCGCTGGAATGGGTCTGATCGTTGCCCGGAATGATGATGGTGGGCACCTTGATCGACTGCAGCTCCTGCTCGGTCACGCCCATCACCGGGTACTTGCCGCCAGCCTCGAAGATATCCTTCCAGCGGGTGAAGACGCGGATGAATTGCTCCGCCGGCAGCTTGGCGAGGTAATCGCGGCCGCGCGGATTCTCCTTGAAGCGCTCCTTCCAGGCGTCCATGGCGCAGACCGCTTCCATGCCGCCGTCTTTGGCGGCGCGGATGAACTGCCCATAGTAGTTTTCCGGCAGGCGGCCCGCGGCGAATGCGCCGCCGGTCACGCGCAGCAACAGCAGGCCGCGCACGGCTTGCGGATATTTCAGATAGAACCGAATCGAAGTGCGGGCACCCGCCGAGGAGCCGCAGAAGAAGGCCGGCAGCGCCTCCTGGCTCCGCATCAATTCGTACATGTCGGGCAGCCACGGCGCCTCTTCGCCCTCGTCGCCTTCGATGCAGAGATCGGACGCGCCGGTATTGCGGCGGTCGTGCAGCATGACGCGGAAGCCCTCTTTCGCGATTTTCTGCGCCATTGGAATGAATTCGTCGTGGCCGCGCCGGCCGCCGGTAGTCGCCATCACCCAGGGACCGCGCTCGCCGATCACCTGCCAATTGATGTTGACGCCGCGGATGTTGCTGATGGGCATGGACGTTTCCCTATCCCGTCTGAAAACTTTGCCTTAGTTGGCTCGCCAACCGAAGCTGCGAAGCGGTGTCCACCTTCGCCAAGGCTACGGTGGACAACCTTCGCCGCTCCGCAGCGAAGGTTGGAGCGGGCGATGGGAATCGAACCCACGACACTCAGCTTGGGAAGCTGATGTTCTACCACTGAACTACGCCCGCGCTCGGAGGCAAGCATAGCGAAGCCCGGCAGCGGGCGGCAAGGGCATGCGCGGCTGGTCGACGCTGATATATAATACGGCCGATCGCATCTGATATACGATCCATCCGGGATTATTGCATGCCGCCCGATCAGATCGAGTTTCTCAGCCCACCCGCCGCGATCAAGCCGACCGGCCCGTGGAGCGTCGGCGTGCGCGCTGGCGACTTCGTGTTCGTCGCAGGCATGCGCGGGATCGATCCTGCGACTAATAAACTGGTCGACGGCGTTGAGGCGCGCGTCCGCCAGGCCTTCTTGAATATGCAGACCGTCGCCGCAGCGTCCGGCGCGGCGTTGCGCGATGCCGTGCGGCTTGTAGTCTACGTCACCGACATGGCCGGTTACCGGCCGCTGGTGAATCAAATTCAGGAAGAACTTTGGGGCGGTGGCGCTTACCCACCGCGCACGATCGTTGAAGTCAGCCGGCTCAATCAGGACGACATCGTCGAGGTGGAGGGAACTTTCTTTTGTCCTCTCCCGGGCAACCGGTGAACGTCCGGAAGTTCCGTCGAGGGAACAAAAGTTCCATCGGTGGCCGGTGCGCCTTTTAAACAAATATTAACCACAGTCGCGTGGGATTCGCTGTCGCGGCGGCATGATACGGGATGCAGCGATGAGCGCTCTTAAATTTTCTTGTCCAAACACCGGCAGGCGGATCGATCCTGGGATCGATGGTGTGGACGCAGGCCAATCCGGTGGCATCCGCTTCACGGCGCTGCATGTCCGTTGCCCGCATTGCGGCGAGCATCATGAGATCAAGATCGACGAAGAGGCTTTGAACGAGGCGGCGTAGGTGGTCGCGGATCAAACACGACCTTGAAGCCATCGGCCGATTGCTTTCTCAGATGGGCCGCTCGCCCAGCACCGTCACCCGCCGCATGAGCCGGCGTTCGTCGTTCGAGAAATCGGTGCGCGCATGCAGCGCGCAGCGATTGTCCCACATCAGCAGATCGTTGATGCGCCACTCGTGCTCATAAACGAATGCCGGATTTTCCTGGTGCGCGAACAGAAAATCGAGCAGCTTATCGCTTTCTGTTGACGGCAACCCTTCGATGGCGATCGTCATCAGCCGATTGACGTAGAGCGCCTTCCGTCCGGTCGCCGGATGCGTGCGGAAGACGGGATGCGCGAAATGTGGCACGCCGTCCTGAATACGGGTGCCGCGCTTCATCGAGGCGTTGTCGTAATCGTAGGCGTGCATCGCCTTGCGCCCGTCGAGGCGGCGCTTGATGTCCTCGGGCAGAGTTTCGTAGGCCATGTAGGCATTGGCAAACAGCGTGTTGCCACCGTTGCTTGGAACCTCGATCGCGTAGAGCATCGAGGACATCGCCGGCTTTTCCTGGTAGCACTGATCGGAGTGAAACTGCATCTCGCCGTCCGGCAGCGCTCCGATCTGTTTGCCGTTTTCGCGGATGTTGGAAATCAGCATCACCGCCGGGTTGGCAGTGGTGTAGCGGCGCGTGTGGCTGAGCGCCAGC
>DATJTL010000346.1:0-5338 GCA_035503415.1 Xanthobacteraceae bacterium | reverse complement strand
GCGGTGTGCTGCGGCGGCGGACTTGCACCAGTTCATAACCGGCGAGCGCCGCCGCAAGCACGGCGATCGAAACGATCCGGCTCTGGTAACGGTCGTTGACGCCGGAAAACGTCGCGCAGACCGCCGCGTTGGCGAGAAGTGCGGCGAACACGGTGAGCGCCAGCGCCGAGGCGCCGGCACGGCGCCGCCAGAACAACACGATGAGAACCGGGAGCAACAATGTGGAGCCAAGCGCCAGTGGAATCTGCAGGCGATTGAGCGGATCGAAATCGATCGCGTTATGTTGCTGCACGTCCTTCAAGAAAGGCCGCGCGGCTTGCGGCGCATAGGTGCGTATCGCCCACGCGGTGTGCCAGTTTTCGCTGTCATCGAATCCGTCGCCGGTCGCGACCGAGACCAGCTGCGCGTAGGTGTCGACCGCGGCCGCCTGGATGTTGGCAAGGGGCTGCTGCTCGATGCTGCCGATGACGATGCGCTCCGCCTCCGGGGCGAAGGCCCGCCATCCGCCGAGCGCGACCAGCGGACTGTCGCCGTCCCAAAGCCATTCGTCGTTCTCGGTCGGCAGCTTGTCGCCGCGATAGGGGCAAAGCGACAGCGTCGGGTTTGGACAATTGCGGTCGAGGTAAGTCTCGACCAATCCGTCCTGCAGCAACCTTGCGAACAGAAAGTTGGCGCCGCCTGGCGTGAAGGTTGCCGCGCCGGCGATCACATAGTTGGACAACAGCGCAAGCGCGATGCCGGCCGCAATGCCGGCGGCCGGCAGATCCAATCGGGGGCGCAGCGATGAGGCGCTTGGCACTGCCAATCGAAGGCCGACGAAGACGGCGAGCAGCACCACCATGACCCCCAGAATGGCCATGTGCACCGCCACCGCAAATGCGACGGTCGCCGCCAGCGCCGTGATTTCCCACCGGCGCAATTTCGGCCAGGCGAACGTCATCAGATACGTTGCAAGCGCTGAAAGCGGCATGAACACGTCGGGCATCAATTGACCGGCATACCAGGGCAGGCTCGTGCACACGCTCAATGCCGCCGCCACGGCGATTGCGACCGCCGGGTGCCGCAATCCCTGGACCCGCAAGAGCAGACCGATCATCCACGCGCACAGAAGCGCCTGCACGGCGACGCACGGCCAGAAATCGAGCGAAATGCCGGCGGCGAGAAATGCGCCGTAGAGCGCGGAGCGGCCCAATTCCAGAGTGCGTGCGAACGGCCGGATCAAATAGCCGCCAGTGTCGGCAAAGACGAACGGGAAGCCGTTCCAGATGGCGGGCAGCAGCAGGATGACCGCCATCACCGCATAGGTTGCCGCGCAACGGAGCTTAGCGAGGTAATGCCCGACCGTTCCGATAAGCACGGCCCCTCCGCCCATCTCTCCCCGGTCGAGATTAAACCTCTCCCACTGGAGAGCGGTGAAAGCAAGCCAGTCATCGATGCCGCAAGCTTGAGTCGAATGACGAGAACGTCCTGACGGCTCGCCGCATCTGCGCAACGAGACGCGCGTTTCGGCGCACGATTTGCGTTCGGCGCACGATTTGGCTTTAAGTCGAATTTCCTTCGGTCGGCACCTCACAAACGAAAGATAACCCGTGACCAGCAGCAATGCGCCCTATTGGCGTCAGTTCATTCTCCTCGGCATCGGCATGATTGCCTATACGATTTGCCGCGCCGGCTTTCCGGTGGGCCTCGCCGCCATGGGCAAGCAATTCGAGTGGACCGCCTTCGAGGTCGGCATTCTCAGCACAATTTTTCTCCTGGGCCAGGCCATCATCGACATTCCAGCGGGATACTGGGCCGACAGCCTGGATCGCAAGCGCGTGATCTTCGTCGGCCTGTTCGGGCTTGGCCTCTTCACCGCCCTTGTGACGTTCGCCACCGGGTTCTGGTCGGCGTTCGCCCTTCGCGTCCTCTTCGGGATCATGGAGGGCGTCTACAATATCGCGCAATTTGCCGTGGCCGGATCGATTCTTCCGGGACAGCGCGCGCTCGTGAACGGCATGACGCAGGTCTTTTACGGCATCGGCAATTTCGGCGGGCAGACGCTGGTCGGTTCTCTGCTGCATCGTTATCCCGGGTTCTGGCAGCTGCCACTGTGGTGCCTGGGCGGCTTCGCGATGACCTATGCGGTTGTTTCGCTCTTTCTCTTTAACCGGAAGTATCTGCGTCGCAACGAGACACAAGGCACGCAAGCCAAGCCCGGGTTTTGGCCGACACTTCGGCTCGTCGTCACCAATGTTCGGGTCTGGAAGGCACTGACCATTCATGCCTGCAACATGATTCCGAACTGGGCGATTCTCGGTCTCGGCAATTACATCTTCATCCGGTACCGGCACTACGATCCGGCTTTCTCGGCGCTGGTCTTCGGCGCGGGAGCCGGCGCCGGCGGTCTGTTCGTGCCGCTGGGAACGATGTGGGCCGATCGCTTGGGCCGTCGTCCGGTCGTTTGCTTCTTCGGCTTGTGGATGTGCGTGGCGGCACTGTCGTTGTTTTATCTTGCGCCTGCGAACTGGATGATGATCGTTCTGGGCGGCTGCGTCGGTTTCGGCCTCAATTCTCTTTATACGCTCGGATATACGATCACTCAGGACGCAGTGGCCTCAGTGTCGACGAACGGCATCGGCGTCGCGACCGGCATGGCCGGAGGCTTCGGCTATCTGTTCGCGGTTTTGGCCGGGCCCCTGGTCGGCTTTCTTATTCCCCGGATCGGGCCGTTGTGGGCGATGAACCTTGTGGTCATCGGCTGCGAGCTTCTGGTCGTCGTGTTTGGCTTCTGGTTTCTCAAAGACGAGAAGCTGGCAAGACGGACCTCGGCCGCCCCGGGCTAAGATCCCTGCGTGTACCGTCGCAGCAGAGGCGACATAGGCGACATCGTCGAAGTGGGCAAATCCGGATTCCTATTTCATTGTGGCACAGCGGCAACACCTTCGAGAACGAACGCATGTTATCAACCGGTATGTTGGTAGTGCAGCGACTGCAGTAGCCCTATGAAGACTAATATGGCCTCTATGAAGAGCGGGAAAGCCGCCATCAACAACGTCGTGTGTATCATTGCTGCGCTGGCCGGGACTTCTGCGCTGGCAGCCGAGGGGACTTGAATTGGGTTTGCTAGCAGCCTTCCAACAAGTATTCGATTGGACTGAGAGACATGCTGGACTAGGAGGGTGGGTTGGCGCAGTAGGCGCCATCGCCGCAATCTTTGCGACTTGGGCATTGGCACGTGCCGAATATCATCGCGGCCAAATACGAGAAAACAAGCGAATCAACGCCGAGGTTATTCTCATAGATAAGATCGTGCAGAGAGTCGCCAAAATGGCGGACTCTTACGCGACGCTAGCAATTGAAAAGCAGCGCGATGTCACATCTTACTACAATGACCATTTTAACGACCCGGAACTCCACAGCATAAGAGATTTGGCGAACTTACCTGTGATCAATTGGCCGACCCTGGGACTCTATCACGCGTTCAAGGCTCTCTGGCGAGTTACGTTCCGTGTCCTGCAGACAAAGCCCGACGTGCTGACGAAAACAGACCTGTCAATGCTGCGCGAAATGGTGAACGAATTTAATATCGCAGTGTCCTGCGCCAGGCGATAACGGGGGTCGGGGCGCGCGCGAGTCCCGCGTGACAATGCGGGACTCGCGGATCATCAAGTCTCAGCTGAAGGCGCCGGGCGCTCACTCCGCCGCCGCGTTCATACCTCCGCTCGCGGCATTGATCGCCGCCCACACCCGCGACGGCGTCGCCGGCATGTCGATGTGCTCGATGCCGAGCGGCTTGAGCGCGTCGAGGATGGCGCCGATGATTGCGGGCGGCGCGCCCGTGGCACCGGCTTCGCCCGCGCCCTTGACGCCGAGCGGATTGGTGCGCGCCGGCACTTCGGTCAGCTCCGACTGCAGATCGGGAAAATCGTCGGCGCGCGGCATGGCGTAGTCCTGGAAACTGCCAGTGACGAGCTGGCCCTGCTCGTCGAACACGATCCGCTCCATCAGCGCCTGGCCGGCGCCCTGCGCGACGCCGCCGTGGATCTGCCCCTCGCACAGGAGCCTGTTCATGATCCGGCCGACGTCATCGACCGCCGCGTACCGGGACAGCTCGACTGCGCCGGTCTCCGGATCGATCTCCACCTCGCAGACGTGGCAGCCGTTCGGATAATTCGGCGGCTCGGCCGCGAACGTGCCGGATGCTTCCAGCCCGACGTCGAATTGCGGCGGCAGCATCGCCGGGCGGTAGAACGCCTGCGCCACGGCGGTGAGCGGCAGCGCGCGGTCGGTGCCCACGATGCGGAAGGCGCCGTCCTTGAACTCGATGTCGCCTGCGGCCGCCTCCAGCATCATCGCCGCCATCGGCTTTGCCTTCTCGATGATGCCATCGGCGGCGCGCTTGAGCGCATTGCCGCCGACATGCATGGAGCGCGAGCCGTAGGAGCCGCGGCCGATCGGCACCGCGTCGGTGTCGCCCTGAACGTAACGGATGTTTTCGAACGGCACGCCGAGCCATTCGTGCACCATCTGCGCGTAGACGGTGTTGTGGCCCTGACCGTGCGAATGGGTGCCGGCCAGGATGGTGAGCATGCCGCTCGGATCGAAGCGCAGCACCATGCGGTCGTTGAACACCGCGGCCTCTTCCAGAAAGTAGCCGATGCCGCGGCCACGCAGCTTGCCGTGCTTTCTGGATTCGGTGGCGCGCTTGGCAAAGCCGTTCCAGTCGGCGAGCTGCAAGCATTCGTCCATCACGTGAACGAAGTCGCCGCTGTCGTAGGTGATGCCGGTGCCGATCCTGTACGGCATGGCGGTAGCCGGAATGTAATTGCGCCGCCTGATCTCGATCGGATCGACGCCGATGACGCGCGCCGCCTTGTCGAGCAACTGCTCGATCAGATAGGTCGCCTCGGGCCGGCCGGCGCCGCGGTATGGCGCGAGCGGAATGGTGTTGGTCAACACGGCGCGGCCGAACGCATGCACCGCCGGCACCTGATAGACGCCGGGTGCGAGGCGGAGCGCGAACAGCGGCACCACCATGGCGGCGCCGAACACGTGCGAGCCCATGTTGTGCAGCGCGTTGACCCGCAGCCCCAGGATTTTGCCGCGCTCGTCGAAGGCGAGTTCGCCGGTGACCACCTGATCGCGGCCTTGCGAGTCGCCAAGCAGCGCCTCGGAGCGGGTCGAGACCCATTTCACCGGCCGGCCGCCGACCCGGCGCGAGGCCCAGACCACCAGCGCATCCTCGGGATAGCCGCCATGCTTCATGCCGAAGCCGCCGCCGACATCGGGTGAGATGACACGCAGTTTGGTTTCCGGAATGCGCAGCACCTGTCCGGCGACCGAGGAGCGTGTGCCG
>DATJTL010000345.1:0-9810 GCA_035503415.1 Xanthobacteraceae bacterium | reverse complement strand
GCCGGGCGAGGCCGATTGCATCGCCACCGGCTTGCCGACGAAGGGCTGGTTCGGCACGCGCGAAACCCAGTCGATGGCATTTTTCAGGGGAGCCGGAATGCCAAAATTATATTCCGGCGAGTTGAAGATCACCCCGTCGGCAGCGCGGATCGCGTCGGCCAGCGCCTGCACCGGAGCCGGAAACCCGGTCGAGTTTTGAAGGTCGGCATTGTAAAGCGGAAACTCGCCGATCGGGGGCGACTCCCTAATCTGCATGCCCTCCGGCGCCAGCGCAGGCAGCGCGTTCATGACGATGCGGTTGTAGGAGCCCCGGCGCAGACTGCCGCAAATGGTGATGACATTGAGTGTTTTGCCGACCATGGCGCCCTCTGTAAAGGTTTTGTCAGGCAAATCTATCCTCGGCCAACCGGATTGCACCAGTTGATCTACGTGAAGATAACTACCTCGCCAATTGCCGCAAAGACACGGCCCTTATTCCGGCACCATGGCCACATCGAATCCGGCCATGAGCATTTGCCGAGGGCGGCCTCAATTGTTCAGGAGGGGGAAATCCTTGGGCGAGCCGGGCCCCGGCAGCGACCGCACGAAGGCATAAATGTCGGCAATGTCCTTGTCGGACAGAAGCGCCGGAGGGAATGCCGGCATGTCATTGACCGGGTTGCGAATCTGGCCCTCGAAACCTTGAAACGGCAGCGCCGTGTGCGCCAGGATTGGCGCCGGAGTATTGTAAGCGCCGCCCTCCCCCACTCGGCCGTGACAGGTGAAACAGCGATCCGCCAGGTAGAGGCGTTTGCCATTGGCGGCGTCGCCATTTGGCGCATCCTGCGCCGCCGCCGCTGTCAGCGCCGCCGCGCCTATTGCGGCCACCGCCAGGACCTTCACCGTAAGGGTTTTGAGAATTTTCATCGCAAGGCTCCTCAGCGCGGATCGGTGACAACATCGACAACGGCCGGGCCGCCGGCCTTGACCGCCGCAATCGCGCGCGTGAGCGCCGGGGCCAAGTCCTTGGGATCTGTGATCGGACCTTCGCCGTGCCCGCCCAGACCACGCGTAACTTCGGCATAGTTGATGTTGGGATCCTTGAGGGTGGTGCCGATATCCATCATTTCGACATTGCGGCCGTGCCGCGCCGCCATCGCCACGAGGTACATATATTCCTGATGATAGGCGCGATTGTTCTGGATGATGTAGAGGATCGGAATTTGGTGGTGCGCGGCTGTCCACACCGCGCCGGGACTGAACATGAAGTCGCCGTCGCCGCCGAAGGAGAGCGTGAAGCGCCCGTGTTTCTTGTTGGCAAGCGCCGCGCCGATCGAGGCCGGCAGGTTATAGCCGATGCCGGCACCGCCGGAATTGCCGTTCCACTGGTGCGGCTTCTTGAAGTCCCATAGCCGGTGCATCCAGGAGAGCCGGATCGAGGTGCCTACCACCGACCAGTCCTCGTCCTTGATCTGGTTGTAGACCTCGGCGCACATACGCGCCGTCGTGATCGGGCTTGCATCCCAGCCGATGGTCGCGTCGACCTTCGATTGCTCGACCATCGCGAGATGCGCCTTGGCGAGTTTTTGTCCGCGGTCGGCGAACGCCGCCTTGGTCTCGTCGTCGATTAGCCGCCGCACCGCCTCGGTCAGCACCGGCAGCGAGGCCTCGCCGTCGCCGGCAATGTCGAGATCGACATCCTGCCAGCGGCCGAAATCCTGATAATTGGACTTGAGGAAGAGATCGCGCACGCCGAGCGTGATGATCTTGGCACCCGGCTTTGTGGCCGGGTGCGACGTCCGCACGATGCGGTCGCGGAAGTGGGTGAGCGTACCCCAGAGATCGTTCATCTCGATGGCGAGAATAACGTCGGCCTGGCCGATCATCGACCTGCGGAAACTCTGGTTGAGCGGATGACGCGACGGGAAATTCATCCTGCCGGCATTGTCGATGACGCCGCACTGCAGCGTCTCTGCAAGCTCGACCAGGTTGGTCATGCCCGCCGGCGTTCGCGCCACCCGATCGCAAATGATCAAAGGGTTCTTGGCCGCGACCAGCATTTTCGCCGCTTCGGCAAGGGCAGCAGCGTCGCCCACCGGCGGCACCACCGGTTCGAACTTGGGGATGCGCAGGCTTTGCGGATCGCGGATCGGGTTCTCCTGCAACTCCCCATCGAGCGCCAGAAAGACGGGCCCCATCGGCGGTGTTGTCGCGATCTTGTAGGCGCGCACCGTCGACTCACCGAAGTGCGTCAATGAAACCGGCTGATCGTCCCACTTGGTGAACTCGCGCACCAGTTGGCCGATATCGACACCGGCGTGCAGCCACTCGGCGCCCGGTGCGCGCTTGTCCGCCTCCATGATGTTGCCGCCGAAGATGAGCGACGGCACCCGGTCGCACCAGGTGTTGTAGATGCCCATGGTCGCGTGCTGCAGGCCTACGACGCCATGACACGCCATGGCCATCGGCTTGCCTTCGATCTTGGCATAGCCCTGCGCGATATGAGCGGCGATATCCTCGTGCACGCAGGTAATGATTTCCGGCTTTTTGTTGCCGCCGTGGTTGATGACCGCTTCGTGCAGACCGCGGTAGCTCGACGCGCAATTGATCGCCAGGTACTCGATGTCGAGCGACTTGAGCACATCGACCATGTAGTCGCCGCCGCTCGAAGTCTGATTGACCGGATCATCGGCCGGCGCCATGGTTTCGGCAGCGATCTGCCGCGGGCCGGGCAAAGCCGCTTTGCTTCTTTGCTGCGGCGCGACCGGAAAGGCGTCCGCGGCCACTGGCGGTCCGGCCGCAACTGCGGCGGCCCCGGCAAGGCCCGCGCCTTTGAGGAAATTGCGGCGGCTGGATTGAGCAGAATTGCGGCGTTTGGGCATGACGTACTCCCCGGTGCGGCGGGCCGAACTTTGCCGCAATGATTTTCCTGATTAATCATCCGCAATGGTCGTCGCCGTCAATCAACGAATCGACAAGGCAGGGCTGCGACGCAAACGTAAACAACGAATAACTTTGCCTTGAAACAGTCGCGAAGTGCCGGCTGCTGGGTCTGCGGTCGGACAAGCGGTTATCCGCTTGGCGAGTTCAACAGCGAAGGCGCCACGATCTCCTTCCAGCTTTGCGGCGGCGTTTTCAGCTCGCCGTGCCGGCCCATGAAATCGGCGAAAGCCTGGATACCCTCGACCGCACTGCCAAACTCGTCCCTATTCGCAGTCAGCACCGCCGCGATGTCGGCAGCCTCGAGCGCCTTCGACGGCTCGTGTGTCAGATAGATACGAGCGGCGCGTTTCGGATCGTCGCGGATGATGCGCGCTGCTTCATCCATCGCCTCGTCGAGAACTTGCGGGATTTTCGGATGCGCCTCGATATACGCCTTGGTCGCGCCGAGCATGAGAAACGACGCTTTACCGCCGATTACCTCTTCGGAGCCGAGGATTTGATGGATCTGCGGATCGCTGAGCGCGATCTGAGTATAAGGCGGCGAGGCGAAATATGCCGTCACCATGCCGTTGCCGCCCGTCAGCGCAGTGAGCGCGTCGGTGGGCGAAAGTTGAACGATCTGGCTCTTGAACCGCTGGTAATCGCCAAAGCTTTTCTCCGCCTGCATCTGCAGGACGTAGACTTGCGGCGCGGACAATGTCGGCACGGCGATACGATCGGACGGGCGCAAATCGGCGATGCTGCGCACGCCGGGCCGATTGCTCAGCAGAGCGAGCGGCAGGGTCGTCATTCCAGCAACCGCAAAAATCTGGCGCCGCGCCTCGCTCGCACCCTTTGCCCCCTCGCGGGCGATCAAAAGCGGCGCCGTTCCGAATGGCCCGATGTCGATCGCTCCCGATGCAAGCGCGTCCTGTACCGGCCCAGCGCCGAGAAAGCGCGGGTAGCTCACGTGCACATTCAGATTGAGCGCCTTGGCATATTTCTCGACCAGCTTCTGGTCCTCGCAGATGTAGGCTGGCAGGAAGGCGAGGCCGTAGCCGATGCCGATTCTGACCTGATCGGCGGCGAACGAAGTCACGGGCGCGGCAGCAAATGACACGACAAGCGCGCCAATGCAGCTCAACAAACAACCGCGTATCGCCGCACAGATTCGCATAGGCATTTCCTCCCGACGATTGCGGGAGCGGGACTATAGGAGCTAGGCCGGACGGAGCGAAGCGAAATTCGGCCTACGCGGCGACGGCGAAAAAGTACTCTTTCAGCCGCTCGCGCGCCGCGAGCGCTTTGTCCAGATCGAAGCCGTTGACAATGGCTAGGCGAAAGCCTCCGGGCGGCATGGCGTGACGCTCCGGCGGCCAGTCCTCGTGAAAGGTGATCTGCACGCTGGTGACGCCTGGCATGCGCTTGACCTCTTCGACCACCCGCAGCGGCGGGTGGCGGTAGCGGTCGCCCTTTGGGCCGAACAGCACGACGCTGTAGCCCTCGCTGCGGTCCTCGTCATAGAAGTCCCATTGGTGCCGTTCATAAAGGCCGACCAGCGCCTCGACCCAGCCCGGCCCATAGAGATCCGGCCATTGATCGGAAAAGCGCAGGTGCGCCTCGATGATAGTGCCGCCGATCGTCTCCAGGTTGAGCATGCCGGTATAGCCGGCGAGATGCTTGCTAATCCATGCGCCGCACTTTGCTTCGATCTCGGCATTGGGCTCGGCATGCACGGTCCAATAGTCGAACGTGCCCTCTCCAGCGGGCTTGCCGGTGACGTGGCGCCACCAATGCGGTTCGCCCTCGACTACGGCGACGTCGGAGGAGACATGGCGGCCGTCGAGCAATGGCATCCACAAGTGTCCGGGCGCGTAATGGCGTTCGTAGTCGGCTACCGAACGGAGCGCGCGGCTGCCCGCGCCCATGCCCTTGAGATTGATCACCGGCTTGGAGAACACCGGAAAGTGCGGCGGCGTGACACCGTGCGGGGCGGCATCGAGGTTTTGCGAGAGCGCGATCGCGAGCTTGTCGTAGACCCAGCGGCACGCCGGATACCAGGTCCACGCGTCGCAATCCTCGGTCGGAATATTCGCCGCGGTCTTGACGTGCACGAAATATTGCAGGCGCCAGGGATCGGCTTCGCAGATGGGCATGGTTCGGACGGCAGAAAACGGAAGACAGCGAACGGAAGACAGAGAACCGAAGACAGAGAACGGACGACAGAGGACGGATAGCACACCACTCAGCCGTCGTCTGTCCTCAGTCGTCTATCCTTCGCAGCACATGCACAGCGAACTTTCCGTCGGTGAAGACCTTCACCGGCGCCCAGCCCGCGCCGCGCGCCAGAGCTTGAAACGACTCGACGGTATATTTGTAGCTGTTCTCGGTATGGATGGTTTCGCCGGCGCTGAACTCAATTGTCTCGCCCTTGATGCGCACGCATTGCCGCCTGACGCTCTCCAGATGCATTTCGATGCGGCTTCGCGCGCGATTGAAGAAAGCCTTGTGCCGAAACGCGCCGAGATCGAAGTCGCCGCCAAGCTCGCGGTTGATGCGGGTGAGCAGGTTGAGATTGAATTTCGCGGTCACGCCCTCGGCGTCGTTATAGGCGCGAAATAGCGTGTCGCCGTCCTTGTCGAGGTCGATGCCGAGCACAAGCAGCGCGGCAGGGCCGAGCATGGCGCCGATGTGACGGAGAAAGCCGCGCGCCTCTTCCGGCTCGAAATTGCCGATGGTCGAGCCGGGGAAGAAGCCGATGCGCGGCAACCCGGCGAGAGCGGGCGGCAGCGCGAACGGCTTAGTGAAGTCCTCGACCAGCGGATGCACGATCAAGTGCGGCAGGTCGCGTTTGAGCTGCACCAGATCCTGCTGCAAAAAATCTCCCGAAATGTCGACCGGCACATAGGCCTCGATGGTGGCGGCGGCGCTCAGCAGGATGCGCGCCTTGCGGCTTGAGCCGGAGCCGAATTCGACCAACGCGGAGCCGGGCGGGAACATCGAGGCGATGGCCGGCGCATTGTCTTGCAGGATGCCGATCTCGCAGCGCGTCGGATAATACTCCGGCAGTTGCGTGATGCGGTCGAACAAGGCCGATCCCGCCAGATCGTAGAAATATTTTGGCGGCACCGCTTTCGGTATCGCATTGAGCCCGGCCAGCACGTCGGCGGCAAAATCGTCTGCCGGCCCGGCTTGGCGCATGGGGCGGAATAAGACGGCTTTTGGATTCATCGCGAAGTCTCAGCCTTCGTAGCCGGCAAGCCGCACGCCGCTGAATTGCCAGCGCGCCGTCGGATAAAAGAAATTGCGGTAAGTCGCTCGAGAATGCCCGATCGGCGTCGCCAGCGAGGACCCGCGCAGCACCAGCTGATTGACCATGAACTTACCGTTATACTCGCCGAGCGCGCCCTCGGCCGCGCGATAGCCCGGATAGGGCGAGTAGGCGCTGCGCGTCCATTGCCAGACAATGCCGAAGGCATCATCCAGCGCGCCATCGGTCCCGGCGGCGACCTCCCATTCGGCTTCGGTCGGCAAATGCTTGCCGGCCCAGCGCGCGAACGCGTCGGCCTCGTAATAGCTGACGTGGCAGACCGGCTGCGCCGGATCGACCGGGCGCAGGCCGCCGAGCGTCATCGCAAACCAGGCGCCGTCGATTTCTTTCCAATAGCCCGGCGCATTCCAGCCCTGCGCCTCCACGGCGGCAAAGCCGTCGGACAGCCAGAGCGTCGGCGTCGTGTAGCCGCCGTCGGCGATGAATTCGAGCCACTCGCCGTTGGTCACGAGCCGACGCGAGAGCCGTACCGGCCGCAGCAGAACCTGATGGGCGGGCTCCTCGTTGTCGAAACAGAAGCTGCCGCCGGCGTGCCCAATCGTATGAATGCCGGCCAGCAGAGTGCCCGGAGCGGCGGCCTTGCCTCTCGGCTGCGGCCACCGCCATTGCGGATCGTAGGCCGGATGCGTCGCGTTGAGCGAAAACGCGTGCAGGATGTCGGTGAGCATCAGCTCTTGATGCTGCTGCTCGTGATTAATTCCGATCTCGATGACGGTAGTGAGCGGCGTCAGGTCGTTGGCCGATTCGATCAACTTCGCGACCGCATCGTCGACGTGCGCCCGGTAGGCGGTCACTTCCGCCGCGTCTGGCCGCGTGATCAGGCCGCGCTGCGGGCGCGCATGACGCGGGCCGGCCGACACGTAATAGGAATTGAACAGGTAGGCGAAGCGCTCGTCGAACGGCTTATAGCCGTGCGCAAACTTGCGCAGTAAAAACTCTTCGAAAAACCAGGTGACATGGGCGCGGTGCCATTTGGCCGGACTCGCGTCCGGCATCGACTGCACCACCTGATCCTCGGCAGAGAGCAGCGCGGCGCGTAGCTCGGTCTCCGCGCGCACGGCACGAAAAGCGCCGAGCCAGAATTGGCGCGCATCGTCCGTCTCGCAGGCGGCCTTCACCAAACTGTCTTGCGGACGATCGAATCCGCGGACGCGCGGCGAAGCGGCAGATGGTGGCATCGTAAAATCCGGCACAAACCGCGATCAATAGCGCAAAACGAATGGTCGGGAAGATAAGCATGCCCCCGCCCCTTCGTTCCATACATGCCCCATTCGCCGCCGACTGCAATGCGGTTTCGCGTGCCCTAACGGGGATGTGATCGGGCAAGCGACAAGCCGCCTCACCACCGGCGGCGTTGTCGGCACCGCACGCGCGACGTATGGTCGTGCACAAAATTTCCCACCGGCGTCGCCGTTGGGCAACTGGGGTGGATGGGATGAAAAAACGCGCGACCGTGAAGAAAGTTGCCGGGAAGCCGATGCTGCCGCGCCAACGCGCGGACTATTCGGCGATTGTCGACCGGCCGCCGCTCAAGCTGCCCGGCGGCGCGCGCGTCGTATTCTGGAGCATCGTCAATCTCGAAGTGTGGGACATCGGCAAGCCGATGGCCCGCCAGGTGTTGGCGCCGCCCACCGGACAGACGCTGCTGCCAGACGTACCCAATTGGAGCTGGCACGAGTACGGCATGCGGGTCGGCGTCTGGCGCTTCTTCGATCTGTTCAAAAACTTGCGCATTCGCCCGACGCTGGCGATCAATGCCCGCGTCTGCGAAGACTATACGCGCGTCGCCGAACAAGCGCGCAGCGACCGCTGGGAATTCATGGGCCACGCCTACCAACAGGGGCCGATTCACGCCGAATCGAACCAGAAGGCGATGATCGGACGCTCGCTCGACGTCATCGAGCGCTTTTGCGGCAAGCGCCCGGTCGGCTGGCTCGGTCCGGGGCTGACGGAGACATTGGAGACGCCCGAACTTCTGGCCGACGCCGGTATCAAATATATCGGCGACTGGGTCTATGACGACGAGCCGACCACGATCCGCACCGCCAAGGGGCCGCTGGTGACGCTGCCGTATACGGTCGAGCTCAACGACATCCCGATGATGATCGTGCAGCATCACGAGAGCGATTATCTGCTCAAGCGCGCCATCGACCAGTTCGACCGGCTGTACGCCGAGGGCGAACAGCGCGCCAAGATTTTTCCGCTCGCCATCCACGCCTATATCAGCGGCCAGCCGCACCGCATCAAATATCTGGAAGCGATCTACGATTACGCGCGCAAGTTCGACGGCGTGCTGTACTGGACCGGCGAAGAGATTTTGGACTGGTACTTGAAGGCTGGCGCCTGACATCACAAGGAGAGCAAGAATTATGCGATGCGCATTGGCGGGCGCGGCACTGCTGCTCGCAACCACCCTCGCCCACGCCGACGTACCTTGCCGCACGTCCGGCAGCTACGCATCCTGGCTTGCCGCGGTAGAGCGCGAGGCCGCGGCCGACGGCATTTCGCAACGGGCGATCGCCGAGGCCGCCCCGTATCTGACCTACGACCAGCGCATCGTGAACATCGACCGCGGCCAGCGCGTGTTCACCCAGACATTCGTGGAGTTCTCCGACCGCATGGCCGCGGCCTACCGCATCAGCCGCGGCCAGGCGCTTATCAAGAAGTACGCACCTGTCTTCGCGCGCATCGAGAAGCAATATGGCGTGCCGGCGCCGGTCATCGTCTCGTTCTGGGGGTTGGAAAGCGACTTTGGCGCCAACCAGGGCAAATATCCTTCGCTGAGCTCCATCGCTTCGCTCGCCTACGATTGCCGGCGCGCCGACAAATTCCGCCCCCAGCTCTTCGACGCGCTGCGCTTGATCGAGCGGGGCGACCTCACACCCGCCGAGATGATCGGCTCCTGGGCCGGCGAACTCGGCCAGACGCAGATGATGCCGTCGGAATACTACAAATACGCGGTGGACTACGACGGCACCGGCAAGCGCGACCTTATTCATGACGCGCCCGACGTGCTCGGTTCGACGGCGAATTATTTGCTCGGACTCGGTTGGAAACGAGGCGAGCCGTGGCTTACGGAAGTCCACGTGCCGGCGCGGCTGCCTTGGGACCAGGCCGACCTCGACATTGTCTTGCCGCGCGCCAAATGGGCGTCATGGGGCGTCACACTCGCCGATGGGCGGCCGCTACCCGACGACAATCTGCCATCCTCGCTGCTGCTGCCGATGGGCCGCTTCGGGCCGGCGTTTCTGGTCTACCCGAATTTTCAGGTCTATTTGCAGTGGAACAACTCGCTGGTTTACTCCACCACCGCCGCGTATCTGGCGACCCGCATCGCTGGCGCCCCGCCGCTTCATCGCGGCAACCCGCCGCCGGCGCTGCCGTTCGACCAAGTCAAGGAATTACAGACGCTGCTGGTGCGCGCCGGCCACGACGTAGGCAAGATCGACGGCTTCCTCGGCCTGAAATCGCGGCAAGCGGTCAAGGCCATGCAGATCAAATATGGCCTGCCGGCGGATTCCTATCCAACCGAGGAATTGCTCGCGCGCATGCGGGCGGGTGGGTGATTTCGTAGGGTG
>DATJTL010000344.1:0-9173 GCA_035503415.1 Xanthobacteraceae bacterium | reverse complement strand
GCGGGCGCCTGCGGTAACGGTATGCGCTGCGTCGCCGCTTTGATCGCCGAAGAGACCGGCAAGGCCAAGCTCGCCTTCGAAACGGCGGCGGGGATGATTCCGTGCTGGCGCGCCGGCGAAGGGCTGTTCACGGTCGATATGGGCGCGCCGCGCTTTCGCTGGGACCAGATTCCGCTGGCTGAGGAGTTTGCCGACACGCGGCGGATCGAGCTCGAAATCGGGCCGCGCGGCACGCCGCTGCTGCATTCGCCGTCGGTCGTCAGCATGGGCAATCCGCACGCGATCTTCTGGGTCGACGATCCTGCCGCATACGATCTCGCAAAGATCGGTCCGTTATTGGAGAATCACCCGATCTTTCCCGAGCGCGCCAACATTACGCTCGCCGCCACGCCCTCCAGGGAGCACCTGATCATTCGCACCTGGGAGCGCGGCGCCGGCCTGACCAAGGCCTGCGGTTCGGCCGCCTGTGCTGCCGCGGTCGCCGCCGCCCGCCTTAAGCGCACTGATCGCAAGGTGACGGTGACGCTGCCGGGCGGCGATCTCGGCATCGAATGGCGCGAGAGCGACGATCATGTCCTGATGACCGGCCCGGTTGAGTACGAGCACAAGGGCCGCTTCGATGCGGCTCTGCTGGCCGGCGCGGGAACCGCCCCATGAGTGTCGAGGTCGTCACCTTTGGCTGCCGGCTCAACGCGGCCGAATCGGAAGTGATCCGCCGCCAAGCCGAGAGCGCCGGGGTTTCCGACACCGTTGTGGTCAATACCTGCGCGGTGACCGCGGAAGCGGTGCGCCAGGCGCGGCAGGCGGTCCGTTCATTGCGCCGCGAGCGGCCGCAGGCCAGGATCGTTGTCACCGGCTGCGCTGCGCAGACCGAGCCGCAGACCTTTGCCGCCATGCCTGAGGCCGACCGTGTCCTCGGTAACGAAGAAAAACTCAGCGCGCAGGCGTGGGCGAAGGCGGGCGCCGGCGATCGCGGTGCGCCGAAGGCGCTAGTCGGCGACATCATGGCGGTCAAACAGGCGACCGTGCACCTGATCGATTCCTTCGCCGGCCGCACCCGCGCTTTCGTGCAAGTACAGAACGGCTGCGACCATCGCTGCACGTTCTGCATCATCCCGTTCGGCCGCGGCAATTCCCGCTCAGTGCCGGTCGACGCGGCAGTCGAAGACGTACGCCGGCTTGTTGGCAACGGCTACTGCGAGGTCGTGCTTACCGGAGTCGATATCACGAGCTACGGCGCCGACCTGCCCGGTGCACCAAGGCTCGGAACGCTGGTCAAGCGCATCCTCAAGGACGTGCCGGAACTCAAGCGCCTGCGGCTGTCCTCGATCGATTCGGTGGAGGCCGATCGCGATCTGCTCGACGCAATGGCCGACGACGGACGACTGATGCCGCATCTGCACCTGTCGCTGCAGTCTGGCAACGATCTCATTCTCAAGCGCATGAAGCGGCGGCACTCGCGCGCTGATGCTATCGCGTTTTGCGACGTAGTGCGCCGCCTGCGGCCGGACGTGGTGTTCGGCGCCGATTTGATCGCGGGCTTTCCGACCGAGACCGAAGTAATGGCGCAAAATTCGCTCGATCTCGTCGACGAATGCGGGCTGACACATCTGCACGTCTTTCCGTTCTCGCCGCGGCCGGGGACGCCGGCCGCGCGTATGCCGCAGGTTGACCGCGACCTGATCAAAGAGCGTGCTCGAAGGTTACGCGAGCGGGGCGCGCTGGCACTCGCTTGCCACCTCGACGCCGAGATCGGTTCAACGCGGCGGGTGCTCACCGAATCGCACGAGGGCGGCCGCACCGAACAATTCACCAAGGTCAGGCTGGCGCGGCCCGTCGAGCCTGGACAAATCCTCGATATGACAATAGCTGGCCACGACGGCAGACAATTGCTCGCCTTCTGAGGTAAGATCGCGAGGGATTGGAGACCTTGCGATGGATCAGAACGGGCAGGACCACACGATTGCGACCGCCGCGCAGCTTGAACGGCTCTATTCCGACGCGCCTTATGGACCCGCGGTCTTCAAGGAAACCGACCGGATCACGGCGCAATATCGCAAACTGATCGAGGCGGCGCCGTTCTGCGTAATCGCCACGAGCGGGCCCGAAGGTCTCGACTGCTCCCCGCGCGGCGATCCTCCCGGCTTCGTGCGCGTGGTCGACGAGCACACGCTCGTCATCCCCGATCGCCGCGGCAACAATCGCATTGATTCGCTGCGTAACCTCGTGCGCGACCCGCGCGTCTCGCTGTTGTTCCTGATTCCCGGCGTGGGCGAGACCATGCGCGTCAACGGCAGCGCCAAAATATCCACCGATCCGAAGCTGACCGAAAGCTTCGCCATGAACGGCAAGGTGCCGAAATGCGTGCTGATCATCACCGTCGAGCACGCCTACTTTCAGTGTACCAAGGCGATCATCCGCTCGAAGCTTTGGGAGGAGTCGAGCAAAGTCGACCGCAAAACCCTGCCGACGCCCGGCTCGATCCTCGCCGAAATAACCGACGGCAAAATGGGCGGCCCCGAACACGATCGCCGGGCGCCGGAGCGCATCAAAGAGACGATTTATTGATTCGTCATTCCGGATCGCGCGAAGCGCGAGTCTGGAATCCACAATTACGGGGCGCGCAGGACATTCACCGTTGTTGATTATGGATTCGGGGCTCCCTCACTCCGTTCGGGCCCTGGAATGACGCGCGGCGGAATTTCCTCGTCCTCGCCGTGCCACCCGCACACTGCCAGCCGCTCGTGCATGTGCGCCGGCAACGGCGCGATGACGTGGATGGGCGCGCGATTCTTGTAGAGTGGCACCACCACCTCATGGGCGTGCAGGTGCAGCACGGGTCCGCCCAAGCGCGGGGCATTGCCGTAGATCGGATCGCCGACGATCGGCCAGCCCATCTCCGAGCAATGCACGCGCAGCTGATGCGTGCGTCCGGTCAGCGGTTCGAGCGCGAGCCAGGCGAGAACCTTGCCCTCCCCAGGAGCGGGAGGAACGCCGGCGAAGCCAACCGGGTTAGGTGATAAGTTCGTGCCATTTACCCCCGCTTGGCCCGTCTGCGGCGGTTCGACGGCGCCTCTTCCCAGCACTTTCCACTTGGTCACCGCGGGCTGGCCTTGCGGATCGTGCTTCATCCACCAGCCGCGCGTGGCGTCGAGGCGGCCCAGTGGAAGTTCGATCGTTCCTTCGTCGGCGTCTGGGCCGCCTTCGACCACGGCCCAATAGGTCTTCTCGACAGCGCCGCTCTTGAACAGCTTGCCGAGTTGCGCCAGCGCCTTGCGATGGCGGCCGAGCACCAGGCAGCCCGACGTGTCGCGGTCGAGCCGGTGCGCCAGCGCCGGCGGTCGCGGCAGGCCGAAGCGCAGCGCGTCAAAGTAATCCTCCAGGCATTTCCGGCTGCTGTCTCTGCCGTTCGGCGGACCCTGGTGCACGGCGATTCCGACCGGTTTGTCGATCACCAGCATCAGGGCGTCGCGGTAAAGCAGCCGGGACACCATCTCTTCGGGGGTCATGGTTTGCGCACCTTGCGGAAACCGCTATCACGGGCGCCACGCGACCGACAACGTTAGCGAAATGAACGACAGCGCGACGGAAACACAAACGAAAGGCTGGTGGCGGCGGCTGACTGGCGCGCTGCGGCGCAGTTCTTCGGCGCTCGGCGGCGCGATCACCGATCTGGTATCCAAGCGCAAACTCGATGCGGAAACACTCGCCGACATCGAGGACGTGCTCATTCGCGCCGACCTCGGCCCCCAAACGGCGAGCCGCATCGCTACCGCGCTCCGCGAGGGCCGTTACGAGGCGGGAATCTCGGCTGACGAGGTCAAGGCGGTGGTGGCCTCCGAGGTCGAGAAGGCGCTCGTCGACGTGGCTCGACCGCTTGCGATCGACAGGGCAAAAAAGCCGTTCGTCATCCTGATCGTCGGCGTCAACGGTTCCGGCAAGACCACGACCATCGGCAAGCTGGCGGCCAAATTCCGCGCCGAAGGCCGCCGCATCATGATGGCTGCCGGCGACACCTTTCGCGCTGCGGCGATCGACCAGCTCAAGATCTGGGCCACGCGCACTGGTGCCGATTTCATCGCGCGCGAAGCCGGCGCCGACGCGGCCGGTCTGGTGTTCGACGCCGTGACCGCGGCGAAAGAGCGCGGCGTCGACGTACTGCTCATCGATACCGCGGGGCGCCTGCAGAACCGCACCGAGCTGATGAACGAGTTGGAGAAGGTCCTGCGCGTCATCAAGAAGGTCGACACTTCCGCGCCGCATGCCGTCTTGCTCGTGCTCGATGCCACCGTCGGGCAGAACGCGCTGTCGCAGGTCGAGATTTTTCAGAAGACAGCCGGTGTCACCGGCCTCGTCATGACCAAGCTCGACGGCACCGCGCGCGGCGGTATCCTGGTCGCGCTGGCTGCGAAATTTAAGCTTCCGGTACACTTCATCGGCGTCGGCGAAAATGTAGAGGATTTGGCGCCGTTTTCGGCGAACGATTTCGCCCGTGCGATTGCCGGGCTCGATGGAACCTAGGCATGACAAAGCCGGACACCGACGTTACATACTGAGTGGCATGACAGCAAACGCCAAGCCTCAGCTCAATCCGCTTCTCAAGCTTGTGCTCGATCTCGGGCCGCTTTTGCTGTTCTTTTTTGCAAATTCCCACTACGGAATTTTTGCCGCTACTGCGACCTTTATGGTCGCAGTGCTGGTGGCGCTCGCCGTGTCCTACGTGATGACGCGCCATCTGCCGATCATGCCGGTTGTCACCGCCATTATTGTCATGGTCTTCGGCGGTCTGACTTTGATCCTGCACGACGCCACGTTCATCAAAGTCAAGCCAACCATCATCTACGCGCTGTTTGGCGGCGTGCTCCTTGGCGGGCTCTACTTCAACAAGCCGTTGCTCGGCGTGGTGTTCGATTCGCTGTTTCAATTGACCGAGGAAGGCTGGCGCAAGCTCACGTGGCGCTGGGCAATTTTTTTCTTTGCGCTCGCGGTGCTCAACGAAATCGTCTGGCGCAACACCTCGACCAATGTCTGGGTCGATTTCAAGGTGTTCGGCGTGACGCCGCTGATCTTCGTGTTCGCCGCACTGCAGGCGCCGCTCGTCAAGAAATATGCGGTCGAGCCGGCGCCGGAATGAAATCCGTCATCCTGAGGCGCTCGACGCGAAGCGTGGAGCCTCGAAGGACGACGGCCTCGGCGCCTCGGCCGGCATCCTTCGAGGCTCGCTACGCTCGCACCTCAGGATGAGGGAGTAGGCGCCGCCAGTGCCTTGTCGATCTGCGGCTTGAGCAGCGCGAGGTAATTATCCGGCGTGATCGGGCCGACCAGCTTGTAGGCGATGCGGCCGTCGCGGCCGACGACGAATGTCTCCGGCACGCCGTAGACGCCCCATTCGATTCCGGCGTGGCCGTTGGCGTCCGCGCCGGCGGCGGCGAACGGATTGCCGTAGCGGCCGAGGAAGCGCCGCGCGTTGTCGGCATCGTCCTTGTAGTTGATGCCGACCAGGCGCACGCGAGAATCTTTCGCCACTTGCATGAGCATCGGCGCTTCGTCGTGGCACGGCACACACCACGATGCCCATACATTGACGATGGTCACCGCGCCCTTGAAGTCGGCCGGATCGAGCCCGGGGACCGGCGCGCCATCGCGATCAAGGCCGGCGATCGGTGGCAGATTTGTCTGCGGCGCCTCATGGCCGATTAGCGCGGACGGCAGGATTGAGGGATCGCCGGAATACAGGCCGACCAGAAAGAGGACCACCAACCCAAGGAAGACCGCAAGTGGCGCTAATACCAGGATCCGACGGGTGAGCAGACCCGTGCCTTGCTCTTCTGCCGGGGTCACGCTTTTTCCTTCGCCTCTTCCATGCGGGGTCCCACGCCGGTAGTCGCCGAACGCCGCGTCAGTCCGCGCAATTCCAGCTCGGCAAGCGCGCGCCGCTGCGCTCGGAAGTCAAGCATCACCCAGGCGATCAGTCCGGCGATGACGACGAACGCTGCCGCATAGGAGCCGACGATGAACGGCAGATGGTTGATCGCTTCCATCGTCAGCTCACGGCGCTCGCCTGCATCAGCCGCATCGTGCGCACGCGGCGGCGTAGAATTTCGTTACGCATCGCGGCGAGGTGCAGCGTCACAAATAAGAGCGTGAACGCCACCGCCATGATCAGGAGCGGGATGAGCATAGTCGGATAGATGGTCGAGCCGGTGAGGCCGAACGAAGTCCCCTGATGCAGCGTGTTCCACCAATCGACCGAGAATTTGATGATCGGCAGATCGACGGCGCCGACCAGCGTCAAGATGGCTGCGGCGCGGGCGGCGCGAGAGGGGTCCTCCACCGTACGCCAGAGTGCGATGACGGCGAGGTAGAGGAGGAACAGCACGAGTTCGGAGGTAAGCCGCGCGTCCCAGACCCAATAGGTTCCCCATTCGGGGCGTCCCCACAGCGAGCCGGTGACCAGACACAAGAGCGCGAAGGAGGCGCCAATCGGCGCCGCCGCCTTGGCGGCCACATCCGCGAGCGGATGGCGCCACACCAGCGTGCCGAGCGCGCCGGCGCTCATTACCGCCCAGGCCATCATCCCGAGCCATGCCGCGGGCACGTGCAGATACATGATCTTGACGGTGGCGCCCTGCTGATAATCGTCCGGGGCGCCCATGACCTGACTGAGCCCGAACGCGAACGCGATCACCGTGACGCCGCCGAGCCAAGGAATGGCGCGATTGGCGAGCGACAGGAAACGCGAGGGGTTGGCGAGATCGGTCAGCGGCATCGTCAGCTACCTAATGCATCCCAGTGGCAACACAATGATCCCCGCTAAAGCGTGGTTCAATACTGACTGCATGACACGATTGCTATTCCATTTCCTGCCGCAGTGCGGCGGCGGCTGCAAACGGGCCAATCACCAGGCTCATGAGCGTGAGCGCGCACAAGATTGTGAACGGCGTCCCAAACGGCGTCGGCCCGACCATGGCCGCGTTTGCCGCGGCCACGCCGAAGATCAGCACCGGGACGGTCAGCGGCAACACCAGGATCGCCAGTAAAAGTCCGCCGCGGCGCAACGCCACCGCAATGGCGGCGCCGATCAGGCCGATGAAGGTCAGCGACGGCGTGCCGACCAGAAGGGTCAGCACCAGGGCACCCTGTGCGGCTGGATCAAGATTGAGCAAAAGCCCGATCAGCGGCGCGGCGACCACCAACGGCAGGCCAGTCGTCAGCCAATGGGCGAGCCCCTTTACCGCCACCACAAGCTCGAGCGGCGCGCGGCTCATGAGCAGGAGGTCGAGCGAGCCGTCCTCATGGTCGGCCGCGAACAGGCGGTCGAGCGCCAAGAGGCTCGCCAGCAGCGCCGCAAGCCAGAGAATCGCCGGGCCGATGCGCTTGAGCAGGGCGAGATCTGGGCCGATCGCGAACGGCGTCATGGTGACCACGACCAGAAAGAACAGCACCCCCATGATGGCTCCGCCGCCGACACGCACGCCGATGCGCATGTCGCGCACGAGGAGGGCGGAGAGCGAGCTCATGACGGTTCTCCGAGCCGCAATTCTTGTGCGGCGCCGATTCCGAGCGGCCCATGGGTCGCTGCGAGAATGAGTCCGCCCTCGGTCAGGTGCGCTCGCATAAAACCGGCGAGGCGATTCTGCGCCGCCGCGTCAAGCGTGCTCATGGGCTCGTCGAGGAGCCAGATCGGCCGCTTGGCGGCGAGGAGCCGCGCAATCGACAGCCGACGGCGTTGGCCGGCAGAGAGGTAGGCGGCTGGAAGCTCAGCCAGTGCATCGAGGCCGACCGCTTCCAGGGCTGGCGCTACTCCGACTTCATTGCCGCCGAAAAATCGGCTCCAGAAGCACAGATTTTCGCCCACCGAGAGGGCCGGCTTGAGGGCATCCTGGTGGCCGAGGTAGTGCGCCTGCTCGGCGATGGTCAGCTCGCGATCGCCACCGTCGAGGACGAGATTGCCCTCGGCGAGGCGGAGCAGCCCGGCGACCGTGCGGAGCAGCGAGGATTTGCCCGCGCCGTTACGCCCGGTAATGGCCAGGATCTCGCCAGAGGTCAGAGCGAAGTTTATGGCCGTGAAGACCTCGCGACCGCCGCGGCGACAGGCGAGATTTGTGGCGGAAAGCCGCATTGGACACGACCTCGGCGTGGTGGCGCGGTAAGATGGGCCGCTCGCTGCAGCATATAGCGGCTATTCATTGTCGATCTGGCAGAATCTTTGAAATGACCCTATAAGCTGCACGTGGATCGCGCGCCGTGAAGCGGCGTTGCTGTATCCGCCCGCCAACGGTCCGTTGGCGAGTGTTCCGGCACTTATTGCCTCCCCTTTGCCCCGGTTCCCGGCCGGGTTGATAGGAAAAAAATCATGGATTCGCTCGACAGCTTCAAATGTTTGCGGCCGCTGAAGGTCGGCTCGAAGACCTACGCCTATTACAGCCTGCCGGTGGCCGAGAAGAACGGGTTGAAGGGAATTTCCCGGCTGCCTTTCTCGCTCAAAGTGTTGCTGGAGAACCTGCTGCGCAACGAGGACGGGCGCTCGGTCAGCAAAGAGGACATCCAGGGGGTCGCCCAGTGGCTTAAGAGCAAAACTTCGGATCGCGAACTGCCATTCCGGCCGGCGCGGGTGCTGATGCAGGATTTCACAGGCGTACCTGCTGTCGTCGATCTGGCCGCCATGCGCGATGCGATGGAGCACCTTGGCGGTGATCCCAAGAAGATCAACCCGCTGGTTCCTGTCGATCTCGTTATCGATCACTCGGTGGCGGTCAATTTCTTCGGGCACCGCGACTCGTTTAAGAAAAACGTCGAGGAGGAATACAAGCAAAACCAGGAGCGTTATCGCTTCCTCAAGTGGGCGCAGCATTCGTTCGAGGACTTCCGGGTCGTGCCTCCCGGCACCGGCATCTGCCACCAGGTCAACCTCGAATATCTCTCGCACACCGTGTGGACCACGAAGGCGAAGATTCAATTCGCCGACAAGGACAAGACGGTCGCGACCGAGCTCGCCTATCCGGACACGCTGGTCGGCACCGATTCGCACACCACTATGGTCAACGGGCTGTCGGTGCTGGGCTGGGGCGTCGGCGGCATCGAGGCGGAGGCGGCCATGCTCGGTCAGCCCTATTCGATGCTGTTGCCGGAAGTGATCGGCGTGCGGCTCAACGGCAAGCTCAAGGAGGGCG
>DATJTL010000343.1:0-5034 GCA_035503415.1 Xanthobacteraceae bacterium | reverse complement strand
CCCGCGCGCAGCAAACTCAAGCGCGCCTTCGCCTCTTCGAGCTGCGCGGCGGCTATTCTGGCGTCGCGCTGGACTTCAAGAAGATGGGCGGTGGTGACGGTGACGCCCTCTTGTAATTCCCGGGCCCGTTGCAGCGCCTTCTGCGCTTCGTCAAGGCGCGCCTGCGAATAGCCGACGACGGCGTCACCCACGGCGATCTCATCCGGACGCGAGCCATTGCGAAACTTGTCGTAGGTCGCCTGTGACGCCGCCAACTGAGCTTGCCGCGTGCGCACGTCGGCTTCCTGCGCCTGGCAATCGAGCTTGACCAGAAGCTCGCCGGCCGCAACGCGGCTGCCTTCCTGCACCAGGATATTGCTGACAATGCCGCTCGCCGCCACGCCGATCGACATCGGCGGCCCCGCGCCCTCGACGCGGCCGGGCGCGGCAAACTCCGAACTCTGGCCCAGCATCTGCGCGGGGACGGCGAAGCTTGCGAGCAACAGCACCGCGCCCAGCGCTTTGGTCCCGCGTGTCACCCCGTTCGGCCGCCACCGCATCGAAGCAAACTCCGAACGCACCAGCACCCGGCGCGCTAAGTTGCTGCTCGCCCCGGCGTGAACTCGTACTCCTGTTTTCCCACCGCAGCAATTCGTCAAACTGCGGTACCACGCTCGTTAGCGAGCGGTGCAACGCCGATCGCGGCAGGCTTTAAGATCAAGCCTTAAGATGTTGAAGAGCGGACCAAACAGGCCGCGAGGTCATCCCAATTGCGGTTCGCAAAATAGATGAGGACGGGCTCGGCGAAGCCCGTCCTCACGGCCCGGCGCACCGGGAAGTGCCTGGAGACGCGACACGACGGCGCGCCCGGCCACTGGCAGTACGCGTTGGCTGCTAGGCGTTGCCGAGCGGCACCGCCACGAACGCGGTGGAGTCGCCAAGCTTTACCCGCATCAGAACGTCGTGCTTACCCTGAGCCTTGGCTTCCTTCAGCGCATTGACCACGTCGCCAGCATTGCCGACGGTCTTGCCGGCGACGTCGAGGATGACGGTGCCGCTTTGCAGTCCGGCCTCAGCGGCGGGTCCATTGGGATCGACCGCCGTGACCACGACGCCGCGCTCGCCGGCGCCCGCTACCTCATTGGCCGGCGCGACTGTCACGCCAAGGTGCGGCACGCCGCTGGTCGGCGATGTCTGTTCTTGCGTTGCACTGGCCTGCTGCTCCTCGTTTGGCATTGTCGCAAGCGTCACCGAGACCGTTTTGGACTCGCCCTGGCGCAGCACGTCGAGCTTGACGGCGCTATCCGGCGGCAGCATCGCGATGGTGCGAGCAAGGTCGCGCGCATCCTTGACCTGCGTGCCGTTGACGGCGCTGATGACGTCGCCGACTTGCAATCCGGCCTTGGCAGCCGGACTACCGGCCTGTGCACTGTCGACGATGGCGCCTTCGGCCTTCTTCAGGCCGAGACTATCGGCAATGGCCGCAGTGACCGGCTGAATCTTCACGCCGAGCCAAGCACGAGTGACTTTACCGTGCTCCTTCAGCTCAGCCACGACCCGCTTGGCCGTGGCAGCCGGGATGTCAAATCCGATGCCGACCGACCCGCCCGACGGCGAATAGATCGCCGTATTAATGCCGATCACGTTGCCGTTGACGTTGAAAGCCGGCCCGCCCGAATTGCCTTTGTTGATCGGGGCGTCGATCTGGATGTAGTCGTCGTAGGGGCTGCCGCCGATATCGCGGCTCTCGGCCGAAACGATGCCCGCCGTCACCGTGCCGCCGAGACCGAACGGATTACCCACCGCGACCACCCAGTCGCCGACCTGCGGTTCCTGGTCGGCGAATTTCACGAACGGGAAGTCGTTCTTGCCGTCGACCTTGATGAGGGCGAGATCGGTCTTCGGATCGGTGCCGACGACCTTCGCCTTGTAGATCGTGCCGTCGGCGGTGGTCACCTGGACTGATTTGGCGTGATCGACGACGTGATTGTTGGTCACCGCATAGCCGTCGGCCGAAATGAAAAAGCCGGAGCCTTCACCGATGATGGTCTGGTGGGCTTGCGGCTGGTCTTGACCAAACTGGTCGCCGAATTGCTGGAAGAACTTCTGCAACGGCGAGCCCGGCGCGAATGGAATGTCCTGGTCCTGGTCCGGCTCGTTCTCCGACATCGAGTCCTGCACGGCCGAGCCCGGGATCGTGACGCGCACCGAGATGACCGCCGGTTTCACCTTGGCGACGATCTCGGCGAACCCGACAGGATGCGGTAGGCTCGAGGTTTCCGCGGCTTGCGCGGCGGGTGCACCGAAACCAACGTCGGAACGGTAGAAGCCAGGGCCGGCAAGCAGCGCAAACGCGCCGAGGCCGGCGACCGAGGCCAACAGCACGATGCGGCGGGCGCGCAAAGCCGTCGGCTTTTTGGGTTCCCTATTGGGCTCCTGGGGGTTCATCAGGGTCATAACAGTCTCCATCAAAGAAAAAGATCGGCGGCACCACCGCCGCTGTAACCAAGATGGACAACCCAAATTACGTGAACGTTGAGGCCAGATTAATTCTCGGCAATCATTGCGCCCCGGGCTTGCGTGAAGCGCTGCGGCAGCCGCGAAACTGGCCTTCTCACGACATTGTTATTTTTCGGAGCCGTATCCCGCAGAAGTGGCTACTTCATCGGCGCGGTCTCAGGCAGAAACCGCTGACCGAACACCGGCTCCTTATAGGGCGTCGGCGGCAACTGCCAGGCGCCGGTCGTGGGCGGGCGTACTTCAGCGTCGACGTGCACGTCGAGCAGATAAGGCTTGTTCGACTTCACCGCGTGTTCGAGCGCGGCGCGCAGATCCTGCGAGCGCGTCACGGTCGCCGCCTCGACACCGGCGGCCTTCGCCCAAGCGGCGAAATCCGGGTTGTAGGGGTTTTTGTTGGCGCCCTGATGGAACATGGTGCCGTGCTCGCGGCCGCCGAACAGGCCGAGCTGAATGTCGCGGATGGAAACCCAGCCGAAATTGTTCCAAATGACCCAAACCACCGGAATATTGTACTCGACCGCGGTGCAGAGCACGTGCGGCACCATGGTGAAGCAGCCGTCGCCGGTGACCGCGATCACCGGCCGGTCCGGCGCGGCGAGTTTGGCGCCGAGCGCGCCCGCGGCGCCGAAGCCCATGCCGGAAAAGCCCCACGAATTGAGCATGGTTTGCGGCCGGCGCGCGTTCCAGAACTGCATGTACCAATTGTGACTCACGCCGACATCGCAGCAGATGATGCCATCGGGCGGCAGCACCGCTTGGCAATCCGCCACCACGCGCTCCGGGCGCAGCGGGCTCGTGTGCATGTCGAAATTCGGCCGGATGAAGTTCTCCCATTCGGCGCGCCATTTCGCGATAGCGGCAAGCCATTCCTGGGTGACCGATTTCGTTCCCCGCCGTTCAATCTCGGCCAGAAGCTGCCGCAGAAAGGTGCGCGCGTCGGCGAGAATGCCGAGGTCGGGCGGATAATTGCGGCCGAGCTCCTCGGCATCGACGTCGACGTGGATCAGCTTGGTGTGCGGGAAATTCCAGGAAAAGCCGGGCAGCCATGACGAGGCGGAACGGTCGTCGAAGCGCGCGCCGATGGCGATGACAAGGTCGGCGCGGCGGCCGGCTTCGTTGGCGGGAAACGCGCCGTTTCTGCCGATGAAGCCGAGCGACAACGGATCGGTCATGTCCAGACAGCCCATGCCGTTGGGCGAAGAAATCACCGGGATGCCGAGCCTTCTGGCGAATTCGGTGAGTTCGCGGCTCGCCTCCGAGAGCGTCACGCCGTGGCCGATGAAGAGGACCGGATGCCGCGCGGCGGCGATGAGATCGAGCGCGTCGGATATCTGATCGGGCGAGGCGCCGCTGCGTTGCGCACCAAGCACCGGCGCGGGCGGCGGCAGCTCAACATCGTCCTCTTCCTGGAAGACGTTGAACGGCACGTCGACGTTCACCGGTCCCGGCCGGCCAGACAGCATCGCGGTCGTCGCCTGCCGCAAAGCAAGCGGCAGCATGTCGACGCGCGTCGGCTGGAAGCTGCGTTTGACCACGGGACGGATGATGTTGACGAAGTCCGCCTGATAGTGACGGTTGATTTCCTGAAACGGGCTGCGGTTGAACTGCTGCGTCGGCACGTTGGCGGTGATGGCAAGCATCGCCGACGAATCGGTGAGCGCACAGGCAAGCGGCATGACGATGTTGCAGGAGCCGGGGCCGCACGAGGTCAGCGTCGCCACCGGCTTGTGGCGGACGCGGAAATAGGCGTCGGCCATGTGGGCGGCCACCTGCTCGTGGCGCGGAGAGATCAAGGTGATGCGGTCGCGCGCCTCATAAAGCGGATCGAGCATGCCGACATTGCCGTGCCCGCAAATGCCGAACACATACGGGATGTCGTTGGCGATCAGATATTCGGTGATCAGCTCGGCGCCTTTCATGCGCGGCATTCGGTTTGCTCCTGGTGGACTGGAAGGGTGGCGGGCACAGAACGTGTCAGGTCAGCCTTGGCACAGTCTTCTCTTGGGACAGCCTTGTCTTGGGACAGCCTTGGGACCGCGCCCACCTTTAACACAAAGGATCACAGCCTGCAGGGGTCATGCTTGAGTAGCCGGAGCCGTGCTGGCCCGCGCCAGCGGGCGCAATAACTGGGGGGTGAGGTAAATCGGGAACTGCGAGAGGGCGAAATAAAGCCAGGTGCCTGCCGGCAACACGCCGCCGGCGGCCGCCAGCATCAGCCCCATATTGCGCTGCGCCACCAGCAGCCCGAGCACCAGCGCGTGTTCCTTGCCGAGCCGGCGGAAAACCAGCATCGTCGAGCCCAGCAGGGCGAAGAACAGCGCGAATGCAAGCAGCAAGGCCGCCAGCGTCGGCAACGGCGCGGCCACAAAGCTCGGCACGACGTTTCCCATCACCGCGGTGACGAAGACCAGCATGAGCAGGATGTTGAATCCGTCGATCGGATCGCGGTGGCGTTCGATCGCCTCAACGCCGGCGATCCAGCGGATGGCGGCCGCCACCAGCAGCGAGCCGGCAAGGATCGCAAACAGCTTCAGT
>DATJTL010000342.1:0-9481 GCA_035503415.1 Xanthobacteraceae bacterium | reverse complement strand
CGTTATGTCGAGCAATTTCCGGCTGCCGGCGAGATCGTGATCTTCGATCGGAGCTGGTACAACCGCGCCGGCGTCGAATATGTCATGGGCTTTGCCACAAAAGAGGAGCATAGGCGATTTCTCGAGCTTTGCCCCGAAATAGAAAAATATATCGTGGAGGGCGGTATTGTTCTGATTAAGATTTGGCTCGAGGTTGGTAAGGACGAACAGGAGCGCCGCTTCAAGCGACGCATCGATGATCCTTTGCGGCAGTGGAAATTAAGCCCCATGGATCTGGAGTCATACCGGCGCTGGTATGATTATTCGAGAGCGCGGGACCTCATGTTTCGCGCGACAAGTACCGCTGACGCGCCGTGGTACGTCGTAAAGACGGACGATAAGCGGCGCGGCAGGCTTAATTGCATTGCGCATATTCTTTCGCTGCTGCCATACGAAAGAAGTGCACGATCAACAGTAAAGCTGCCGAAGCGGTCGGCGGCAGACAAGTACGACGATTCTGGCTCCTTGAAGGGCGTTCAGATTGTAGCCGAACGCTACTGAGCCGGGACTAGAACGCTCAAACAGCAAGAAGTCCTGACCGATGCTGTACGGCCGCCCGGCACCGTGGCGGCGTCTCGGACCTATATTAAAGGATCGACGCGCGACCCTATTCAGTCGGAGCCATATTCGCGAGGGTAATGGACCGACGCGACGCCGCCTTGGTTTTGTAGGGCAGGGTCAGCGCTTCGAGCCGGCCGAGGTTGCCCGGGAGCTGGCAAGCGTGAATGGTGAGCATGAGCGATCACATCGTCGCGGAGCGCCGCAGCATGGATGCATCGACCAGGGGGCTTCCGGGCCTAACGAACACTTCTTTTGTTAATCCGTTGGCCGCTTACGGTCTTCTCGGCGCCGCTGTGGACTACGCGATCGATGCCGCACAACGAAGCATCTTGTTTTTGGACACGATGCGGCAGCGCGGCAATCAGTATCGCGAGCATCAGGCGGAAACAGTTCCGCATGTCCTGCACTACGACGTCGAGCTTGTGCTCGATGGCCGTACCTTCGAACGGCCGGTAAATTATGGCCTGGTGAGGGTCCTTCCACCGGCGGGCACCGAAATCGTTTCGACTAGCCGGCCCTTCGTGGTGGTCGATCCGCGTGCCGGTCATGGACCGGGCATCGGGGGATTCAAGGCGGACAGCGAGATCGGCGTCGCCTTCAGGGCGGGGCATCCTTGTTATTTTATCGGCTTCCTTCCCGACCCGATGCCGGGCCAGACCATTGAGGACATCGCGCGCGCGGAAGCGCTGTTCCTGGAAAAAGTCATCGCCTTGCACCCGACAGCCGACGGCAAGCCCTGCGTTATTGGTAATTGCCAGGCAGGGTGGGCCGTCATGATGCTCGCCGCGATGCGGCCGGACTTGTTCGGCCCCATGATCATAGCCGGCTCGCCGCTCTCGTACTGGGCCGGCATACGCGGCAAGAATCCGATGCGCTACAGCGGCGGTCTGCTTGGGGGCAGTTGGCTCACCGCCTTCACCAGCGATCTCGGTCGCGGGATCTTCGATGGTGCTTGGCTGGTACAGAATTTCGAGAATCAGAATCCGGCAAACACGCTGTGGACCAAGCCATATAACTTATATTCGAAAATCGACACCGAGGCGCCGCGCTACCTTGAGTTCGAGCGATGGTGGGGAGGTCACACCAATCTGAATGCAGAAGAAATTCAGTTCATTGTCGACGAGCTGTTCGTCGGCAACAAACTTGCAGCCGGCCAAATCCAGGCCTCGGACGGGACCAAGATCGATCTCCGCAACGTCCGCTCGCCGATCGTGGTGTTCTGTTCCAAAGGCGACAACATCACGCCGCCGCAGCAGGCGCTTGACTGGATACTGGAGCTCTATGACAGCGTCGACGAAATCCGCTCATGCGGACAGACAATTGTCTACACCATTCACGAAAGCGTCGGCCACCTTGGCATTTTCGTTTCCGGTGGGGTGGCCAAGAAGCAACACGGCGAGTTCTCGAGCAATATCGATCTGATCGATACCTTGCCGCCTGGGCTTTATGAAGCGGTGTTCGAGAATAAGACCGCAGACATCGCCAATCCCGATCTTGCATCTGGCGATTGGGTCATGCGATGCGAAATGCGGACGCTAGAGGACATCCGGGCGCTGGGGGGCAACAATGCCGCCGACGAAAGGCGATTTGCAACCGCGGCGCGGGTATCGGAGACGAACCTTGCGCTCTATCGCGCGTTCGTACAGCCCGTCGTCCGCGCGACTGTGGGTTCTCCGGTGGCGAATTGGATCGCGCATACTCACCCCCTGCGCCTGCAATACGCGCTGTTCTCCGACGCCAATCCAACGCTAGCTCCTGTCGCCGCGCTTGCCGGGCAAATCCGCCGCAACCGCAGGACGGTCAGTCGCGACAATCCGTTCCTAGAAATGCAGGAAAACGCCTCGCGGCAGATCGTTGCCGCGCTGGACGGCTGGCGGCAGACGACCGAGACGCTGGCCGAACAGACTTTCATGGCGATTTACGGCTCGCCAATGCTTCAAGCGGCATGCGGCATCGAACAAGAAGCCAAGCGTCCGCTGCGGCGCGCAAGCAAGAGCCCGCTGCACGCGGATTTGCTGCAGAAGCGGATCGCGGAGCTCAAGGCGCGCATCCCGGTCGGCGGGTTGCGTGAAGCCATCATTCGCGGCTTGCTCTATGCGGGAATGGCGAGGGCGGCCATCGACGAGCGAGGCTTTGAGGCGGTGCGTCGTATCCGCGGGGCGCACGAGGACATGCCGTTGTCGACCTTCAAGGCGCTTGTCCGCGAGCAGTTCAATATTCTGCTTATCGATCACCGCGCGGCGCTGGCTGCAATACCATCGATGCTGCCGCAGGATGCCGAAACAAGAACGATTGCGTTCGGTCTCATCAAGACGGCTCTGAGCGCACGAGGTGATCTCTCTGCGGACGATAGGAACAGGCTGGATGAGGTCGCTCGGCTCTTCGGCCTCGGTGATGCGACAAGCCGTGCGCCAAGTGCACCCGTACAGTGGCCTACTGAAATTGCGGCGCGGGCATCTTAGTTCGTGCCGGTGGAGAATGGATTGTGCTCACCGACGAATGCAATGAGATCGGAACTATTGCGGCCATTGGCCCGCTGAACGATCCCCCTGTCTCGAAATATGAGAGGCTCATTGCTCGCGCCAAGCACCTCGCGCCGGCTGCCACGATCGTTGCCTATCCATGCGAGGAAACCGCGCTGCGCGGTCCTGTGGAGGCGGCCGAAGCCGGGATTATCGCGCCGATCTTGGTGGGTCCGACTGCCGAGATATCCGCGGTTGCCCGGCGGCACAGTATCGATATCCGGCGTTACGAGATCGTCGACGCGCCGGACAGCCAAGCTGCCGCCGCCAGAGCGGTGTCGCTCATTCACGAAGGCAGGGGCGAACTCCTGATGAAAGGCAGTTTGCACACGGACGAGCTTATGCGCGAGGTGACGTCCAGCAAGACCGGGCTGCGCACCGCGAGGCGGATCAGCCATGTATTCATCATGGACGTACCCCAACATCCGGAAACTCTATTTATCACCGACGCGGCCATCAATATTTTTCCCGATCTCGATACCAAGCGCGACATCATCCAGAACGCCGTCGACCTGTTCACCCAGGTCGGTTTTGGTACGCCGCGCGTTGCCATTCTGTCTGCGGTCGAAACCGTGACCGCCAAGATACCTTCTACGATTGAGGCCGCCGCTTTGTGCAAAATGGCCGAGCGGGGACAGATCACCGGCGCGGTTCTGGACGGGCCGCTCGCGTTCGACAACGCGGTCTCGCCGCAGGCGGCAAAAATCAAAGGCATAAAATCCGAAGTCGCCGGCCGAGCGCAGATTCTCCTCGTGCCGGACCTGGAAGCCGGCAACATGCTCGCCAAAAATCTCTCATATTTGGCGAAGGCGGATTCCGCCGGGATCGTCCTTGGCGCGCGAGTGCCAATCATCCTGACCTCGCGGGCGGATTCGGTGCGCGCCCGGATGGCGTCAGCTGCCGCTGCCGCGCTTTACGCCGATGCTCGCCGCAGGAAATCTCCATTACCGGCCGCTTAGCCATGGACACCGTTCTCGTCGTCAATGCCGGCTCTTCGAGCGTCAAATTTCAAGTCTTTGCAATCGAACGCGAAGGGCCTCGACGGTTGATCAAGGGTCAAGTGAGCGGTGTGGGTATTCGCCCGAGAATGCGCGCCGAGGGCGCAAATAAAGAGCCATTGGTCGATGAAACGTACACGCCCGAACGCGTGAACGATGTTCCAGCCGCTCTGCACACGGCGGGAGCGTGGCTCAGGGACAAGCAGCATATCGAGTGGGTTGCAGTCGGCCACCGTGTCGTTCACGGCGGGCCACAATATGACCGGCCCGTCTTGGTTGATGCGTCCGTGCTTGCCAGCCTCGAACGTTATGTGTCGCTGGCGCCGCTGCATCAGCCGAATAATCTCGCGCCAATTCGCGCGATCATGTCGCGCTCGCCGCAACTGCCGCAGGTCGCTTGCTTTGACACGGCCTTCCATCGCAATCACGATCCACTTGCTGATAGTTACGCAATTCCATGGCACTTGCACGCGGAAGGCGTGCGCCGATACGGATTTCACGGGCTGTCCTACGAATACATCGCGGATCTCTTGCCCAGTCTGGCGCCGGAAATCGCCAGCGGGCGGGTGATCGTCGCTCACTTGGGCAACGGCGCCTCGATGTGCGCGATATCGAACGGGCGCAGCATCGAAACCACTATGGGATTCACTGCGCTCGATGGACTGCCGATGGGCACGCGTCCCGGCCAGATCGACCCTGGCGTGGTGCTTTATCTCGTCGGCGAAAAGAAGATGAGCGCAGCCGAGGTACAATCGCTCCTCTATCATGAATGCGGCCTCAAGGGTCTGTCGGGTATCAGCAGCGATGTCCGCGATCTCGAGAAAAGCTCGGAACCCCGCGCGCGCTTTGCCCTCGACTACTTTACGTACCGGGTCGGCCTTTACACCGGCCAGCTGGCGGCGGCGCTGGGGGGGCTCGACGGATTCGTGTTCACGGCCGGGATAGGAGAGAACTCGGCGTCGGTCCGGTCGGCAATCGTAAAGCGGCTCAATTGGCTCGGCGCCGAGATCGACGACGGTGCCAATAAGGCAGGCAAAATCCCGATCGCGGCGCCGGGCAGCCGTATCGGTCTCTACGTCATTCCCACCGACGAGGAGTTGATGATTGCGCGTCACACCTTATCGTTGCTGGCAAAGCGAAATGCCGCTGCCGGAATAAGGAAAGCACGCTCGGCCGCTCATTTATCATTCTGACGCACGATTATGACTGCCGCCGGTATCACAAACGAGGCGCCGGCAAGCGGCGCGCGCTAATCGGTGCAGAAATTGCCGAGCGCTCTTTGGAGGCAGTCACTAAGAGTCTCTTCACGGTACGGTTTGGTGAGATACCCGATCGCGCCAGCGCGTAGCACGCGATTTCGAATTCTTTCGTCGAAAAATCCGGTCACGAAGATAATTGGTATGCAACACCCGTCGGCAATCAACCGATCCTGCAGGTCTGGGCCCTTCATGCCGGGTAGCTGTACGTCCGCGATCAGACAAATGGTATCGCACATACGATCGAATGACAGATACTCTTCCGCGGTGCGGAACGTAGCGCAATCGTGACCGCAAGATTCGATGTAGGCGCTCATGCCTTGGCGAGCCCATTCATCGTCGTCTACAATTGAAATCAGCCGCCTCTCCGATGATAGCATTCGGCCCTCCTTTGCAGCGCCATATCGGGCACATGTCAGGCACGTGATCCCCGCCGAAAGGCGCTTTGGTTTTCTGGAGCTACCTCCTTGGGATAATTTGCGGTGAATTACGCGCCGGAGCCCACCGCCGTCGGGCTGGGCCCATCTACCGCACAGAGCTGTCGATCAATCGCCGCGCCAGCTACGCCCAGCAAAACTGGGCAAGCCGCCCGCCAATTGGCTCGCTGTAATCTTGCTGCATCGATCCCCCATTCTCACCGTTGGCTCTTTAGCAGTAATTCGTTTGCGTCGATAGCCGCGGCAGCCGACCATCTGCTAAACCTAAATATAACCGAATATACGAAAGGGTATATTGTGGCGGCTGCAGACGAGCGCGAACACAAAGCGTCGGTCCTTAAGTCTGATGCGTGACATTTGCGTGAGTCATGGATTCGTGTGTCGCCGACAAATCCGACGCAATTAGCCGCGCCGAATCGTTCCTACATGAGGTTGGGTTGGCACAAGGTCTAGCACAAACCGCCGCGACAGCGAACCGAGTAGACGCAGCGGCGGATGCTTTTCCTGTCGTCAATACCGCAATGCCGATCAATGCGGCGCAACAAAGAAGCGCGCTTTGCGTCATCGCTCTGATTTTTATCGTTGAAGTCGCGACAATTCCGTTCGTGAATGTGCCGGCGCCCCACGTCGAGGTGTTTATCCCGGTTTCAGAAACGACAATGTGCGTTATTGCGCTCATCACGGCGGCGCTGCTGTATTCGCAATATTTGATCAGGCCGCAACGCGCCATTCTGGTGCTTGCCAGCGGGTACGTCCTAGTCGGCTTGTTGTCGTTTTGCCAAACGCTGGCTTTTCCGGGCGCGTATGCCGCGGACGGCTTGATAGGAGACGGAAAAAATACCGCGGCGTGGTTGTTTATTTTTTCTCACACGGCATTTCCGCTGGCCGTGATAATCTATGGTTTATGGAAGAGCCCGGAAGATGAGGGCCCTGCTGCCGATTCGCGTAAGTCCCCGGCCATGACCGTCGTCGTTGCAGTAGGCTGCGTGCTCGCGGCTGTAGTTGGAATGGCGGGAGCGGCTTCCGTTGCCTCCAAAATCTTGCCGAGGATACATGACGATACGGCTCATCAGACGGTGGTGGCAAGTTATGCCCATGTCTATTTGTGGCTGTTGAACAGCGCGGCGCTCGTGGTGTTGTTCATGCGCAGGCGCACAATTTTGGATCTGTGGCTGATGGTCACCCTTTTTGCCTGGTGGCCAAATTTTTTGGTGGAACTCTACTTGCACGTGGTTCCGTACAGTATCGGCTGGTACGTCTCGCGCTGTTTGGCGTTCGTTGCCAGTTCAGCGCTGCTGTTCGTACTGCTGGCGGAAACGACGATGCTTTATGCACGCCTCGCCAACGCGATCCTCTTGCTACGGCGCGAGCGCGCCGATCGGCTGGTAAGCGTCGAAGCGGCCACGGCCGCGATGGCGCACGAAGTGCGTCAGCCGCTGACCGGGATCGCCTCGCTCGGCGCAGCGGGCTTGAGGTGGCTGCAAAGAACGCCGATCGACGTCGAAAGGGTGCGGAATTGCTTTGCTTCGATCGTCGATGCCAGCCACCATGCCGAGGAGATAATGAGCAGTATTCGAGGGCTGTTCCGCCGCACGCCTTCCGACCGGACGATGCTTCAGCTCAATGACGTGACCCGGGAGGTGATGCGATGGCTGCGTCACGATATGCTGAGCGGCGGCGTATACGTCATGACTGACTTTCAGGAGGATTTGCCGCCAGTATATGCTGATCACACCCAGCTTCAGCAGGTGATCTTAAACGTGGTCAGAAACGCGATCGATGCAATGAGCGGCCGGCCGTGGGGCGAAAGGCGCTTACGGCTCGCGACCGCTTCGGACGGTAATTATGTCTTGCTCTACATTCGGGACTCTGCGCCCGGAATAGCTGACGAAGTCCGAGAACGCATATTCGATCCGTTTTTTACCACGAAGTCCCATGGCATGGGCTTGGGACTGTCGATATGCCGGACCATCGTGGAAGACCATGGGGGCACTTTGCGGCTGACCAAGACCGGCCCGAGGGGGTCGACCTTCGAGATTACGTTGCCGATCGGTACCGCGCAGGCCCGCGCGGCGTGACCAAGCCTCCATGGATCGCCGGCGCGCTCAGGGAAGGACGCCCTAGACGCTCACCTATTAGCGGTGATTTACACCTTGATTCTCGCTAGTAGAGAAGTAGGTGAGCGAAACCGCCGAGGTCCAGCCAGGCGATCAGCTTAGGCTGGCCCCACTTTGGGGTTCGCGTCACATGTAAAGTGGGAAATCCGATGGCGTCGAAAACACCCATAAAGTCAGGATGGAGCGATTACCTCAACTATTCCGGATTCGAGCGCATTGCGCTCGCCTGCATCATGGTCATGATCGGAGCTATCGCCGCGGTGGCGATCGTATGGACCGGCATCAAGATCGTCAGCGACATGCTGGTCGGCGGAGCGTTTCTGGATAAGGCAGCATTACAGGACACGATCGGGCTCATACTGCTCGTTCTGATTCTTCTTGAATTTAATCACTCGGTATTGGTTGCAATGACCGAGCGCTCCGGCGCGGTTCAGGTGCGTATGCTGGTTCGTATCACCATTCTGGTCGTTACCCGTAAATTGATGCTGATGGATTTTACTACAATAACCGCACAGTCGTTGCTCGGTTTTGGCGGATTGTTGCTGGCGCTGGGCGCACTGTATTGGCTGATCTGCGATGTCGACCGACGCCGGGCGTCAGCGAATGCCCCGGCCGCAAGCACCGACCCCTGATCATTCTGTCTGGGTGACGGCGAGTAGTGATATCCAAAGTGCGAGTGCCGTCACCAGTTAGGGGGACCATACCGAACTGGCGGTGGCATCCACATGCAGCACGGCTCGTTCAACTGAACGAACATCGATCGGCGTTGATGTTGAAAAGACCGCGCCACTTCGCGTTTATGAAGAACGTGCGTCTTGGCGCTGGTGCTCGCGACGCTGCTGCCCGGCACATGCCGGCGGTGCGCGCGGATCAAGTTTTGCTCGGCCGGAACCGCGTCGTCAGGTGCGGTCTTGGCAGGCTCCGTGGTCGATATCGCCGGCGCGCTTGGGGCCGCAGCGATCGAGACCGATGAGTCAGCACTGGGCGCAGGGGGCGCAATCGCGGGTGGCGGCTTTTGGTCTGCGATCGCATTTGGCAAAGCCGTCGCCGGCGGAGTCGGGGCCTGCATAGAGATTATCGCTGGCGCATGCGTGGCACTTGATCTCTTGTCAACATTCGATGTCTGCGACCCTATGAGCGAGCCAAGTACGGTTACGCTGGTCGTTGCGCCGATTGCGGCGGCGATCAAGGCAATGCGCAGTGTGCGCCCGAAGCGTGCTCTCGGGGCGGGATAGGACAAGTCTGGATAAAGATTTCCACTGTAACGCATTGGCACCTCCGACCAGTACGGGACTGCGTAACCAACAGTCCGGATTTCATTTCGGTGCTGGCGTGCAGCCAGCTCAATGTCCCCCGAAGACGAGCGTCTGAAACGGAAGCACCAGCGCTTGGATGCGCAAAAGAAGAGCGTGAACAAGTGCGAGGCCGTCCACAGCGTGAAGCGCCACGGCTCGGAAAGTTCCGGTGTCCGGGGCGACAATCTCGTCGTGGTTGTTCGTATAGGCGTTGGCGATGCAGCTGCTGCCGGGCGTGACGTCCTCGATGCCGCCA
>DATJTL010000341.1:0-3099 GCA_035503415.1 Xanthobacteraceae bacterium | reverse complement strand
TCCGTGATTACGGCCGGGCTCAAAGCCGATCCGGGGGCGGATTGAATTCCCCTCCCCCGCAAAACGCGTGGGGAGATTGACGGAGGAGATTCCCATGAAACTCTTTTCCTTTTGGCGGTCGCTGGCGACCTATCGCGTGCGCATCGCGCTTAATCTCAAGGGTCTGGTCCCCGACGAGGTGATCCAGGTCAATCTGATGAAGGGCGAGCAGCGCGAGGCCGCCTACCGCGCGGTCAATCCGATGATGGCGATCCCGGCGCTCGTCGACGGCGACGGGCCGGCCTTGTTCGAATCGCTGGCGATCATCGAATATCTCGACGAGACCCACCCGAATCCGCCGCTGTTGCCGCGCGATCCGAAGGGCCGGGCGCGCGTACGCGGGCTTTCACAGATCGTCGCCTGCGACTCGCATCCGCTGATCGTGCCGCGGGTGCGCGAATATCTGCAGCACGACATCAAGCTCGACGAGCCGGTGGTGATGCAATGGTGCCGGCACTGGCACACCGCCGCACTGACCGCGCTGGAGGCGCATCTTAAGGACAAGGCGACCGGGCGCTACGCGCACGGCGATGCCGTCACGCTCGCCGACATCTGCCTCGCCAGCCAGGCGGCGGGCGCGAAGTTTTTCAACGTCGATACCGCGCCGTTCCCGAACTTCACCCGCATCATCGATTCGTTGTCGACGATCGACGCCTTCGCGCGCGCTCATCCGCTCAAGCAGCCCGGTGCGCCGGCACCGGCCTAGCCGGACACTTAGAACTCCGGTTTCGATCAATCAGGCTTTATGCCGGCGAACTTTATCACCTTGGCCCATTTATCGATCTCCTGGGCAATCATGTTCCCAAACTCGGCCGATGATCCCCCGAGAGTCATGTAGCCGAGGTCGGCCAGCCGTGTCTTTAATTTGGGATCGGCCAGACTGGCATTGATTTCCCTGTTGAGCCTGTCGACGATCTCGGCGGGTACATTCCGGGGGACACCGATCCCATACCAGCCGCCCGCCTCGTAGCCCGGTACGAACTCGGCGATGCTCGGAACGTTCGGCAGCACATCTGCGCGCTGCGCAGTGGTCACTCCCAATGCGCGCAGCTTTCCCGACCTGATATACGCGAGCGAGCCCGAGATTCCGTCGAAGTACAACTGCACCTGCCCGCCCATGAGATCCGCTACGGCAAGCGCTCCGCCGCGATAGGGCACGTGGGTGAACTTGGTGCCGGTCAGCATCATGAAAAGCACGCCAGCAAGATGGGTGGTGTTGCCAATGCCGGCGGATGCCATGTTGATCTTGCCGGGATTGGCTTTGGCAAGGGCAATGAATTCGGGAATCGTCTTGGCCGGAAACGATGGGTTGACCTCCATGATGAGTGGCCCACGCACGAGGCTCGCGACCGGCGTAATGTCGCGAGCGAAATTGACGTTCGCGTTGTCGTAGAACGAGGCGCCGAGAGCGTTCGCCGACGTAGCAAAGAGAAGCGTATAGCCGTCCGGTGGCGCATTGACGACGTCTTCAAGGCCAATGTTTCCGCCGGCGCCCGGGCGATTCTCGACAACGACCGGCTCACCAAGCCGCTCGGAAAGCGTCTGTGCCACCAGCCGGGCGACGGTGTCGTTTGCACCTCCGGCAGCGACGCCGACGATCAGACGAACAGGCTTGGTCGGATAATCGAGCGCAAACGACGATTGCGAGATGGCGCAAGCAACGGCCGCCGCAGCGGCAAAGCGGAGCGCAATGCGGGATATGATAGTCATGTCGCGGCCGCTTTCGACTGTTGCACTGTTCCGGCGTGTTCTCCAATCGCGGGACGAGACAGCCCGAGGTGATCACGCAGCGTGGTGCCCGTATAGGCTTTGCGATAGACGCCTCGTCGTTGCAGTTCCGGAACGACAAGGTCGACAAATTCGTCGAACTGGCCGGGGAAATAGGCCGGCATGACACAGAACCCGTCCGCCGCGCCTTCCACAAACCACTTTTCCAATGTGTCTGCGATCGTCTGCACGGAACCGCACAGGACCCAATGTCCGCGCGCTGCGGCGGTCAAGTTGTAGAGATCGCGGAGCGACATGTTATCGCGCTTCGCCTTGCCCAGCATGGCCCGGGCAAATCCATGCGATGAGTCCGGGACTGGGATATCCGGAATCGGGCCGTCGAGAGGATATTTCGAAATGTCGACGCCCAACCGCGCCGACAGCATCGCCAGGCCCTCGGTCGAGTCGACGTAGCTTTGCAGCGTGTTGAGCAGGTCACGCGCCTGCGCGTCCGTGTTGCCGATGATCGGCATGACGCCCGGCAAGATTGTCACGCTATCGGGATCGCGGCCGAAGCGGCGAATGCGAGTCTTGAGGTCGGAATAAGCAACGCGCGCCTCCTCGAAGTCTTGCACGACCGAGAACACAACATCGGCGGTGCGAGCCGCGAGGTTCTGGCCTCGCTCGGAGCCGCCGGCCTGGAGCACGAGAGGCTGCCCCTGCGGACAGCGGCCCATATTGATGGGGCCCTTTACAGAAAAGTGCGGACCTTCATGGTTGAGCGGCTTGACCTCGCTCTCGTCAAAGAATTTGCCGGTCTTGAGATCGGCAATGACGGCCTTGTCACTCCAGCAATCCCATAAGCCGCGTACCACATTGATGAATTCTTCCGCGATCTCGTAACGCAATTCGTGGTTTGGATGCGTGCGGCCGAAGTTGCCGCCGGCGCCCGCCCCCGAGGTCGTGACTGCGTTCCAGGCCGCCCGGCCGCCGCTGATGTGATCCAGCGACGCGAAAACGCGCGCAACCGTGTAAGGATCGCTGTATGTCGTCGACATCGTCGCGGCGAGACCAATATGCGTCGTCGTCATCGACAGCGCCGAGAGGAGCGTCAGTGGCTCCAGGCGGCAGGCATAAGATGGATGGCTGCGCAGATTGGTGGCTAGGCCGTCGCCCAGAAACAGGAAGTCGAACAGCCCGCGTTCGGCGATGGCGGCCACACGTTGTTGCACCTTGACGTCGAGGAAGGTCCGGTCGGCGCCGGGATAGCGCCAACCGGCGGTGTGATTGCCGGTTCCGTGCAGAAAGACACCAAAGTGGATCGACCGAGGCATGACTGACCGAGGCATGACT
>DATJTL010000340.1:0-4909 GCA_035503415.1 Xanthobacteraceae bacterium | reverse complement strand
CGGCTGACTGCCGTTGGCCTCGTAGGTGTCGTTCTGCGCGACCAGATGCACGAGATTCTTCGGTGCCGCCGCCGCGATCGTCACTAGGCTGCCGAGGTTCATCAACAGGCTGCCGTCGCCTTGCAGCACGATCACGCGCTTGTCCGGCCGGCCGAGCGCAAGGCCAAGCCCGTGCGATGAATCCAAACCCATCGCTCCAATCGACAAATAGTTGAGCGGCCGCGGAGCGACGCCGACCCAGTCGACCGCCGAACTGTACGTCGCCACTACCGCCTCGTCTTTGAGGTGCCGCGCCAGAATGCGAAAGCAGTCTTCCCGTTTCATCATGACGCTTTTCCTTTCGTCATTCCGGCCGAGCGAGCGAAGCGAGCGAGAGCCGGAATCCATAGCCACGGGTCTTGAAGAGAAGCCCGCCGATGCCAATTCTTGCTGGTTCTGTGATTATGGATTCCGGGTTCCTCGTTACACTCGGCCCCGGAATGACGGCGCGCCCTCATGACGCGAGCGGCCTCCGGCCGATCAGAAGGGCAACCGGCTCCGACGTGCGATAGGCTTGTTCGATCGCCGGCGCGATCTTGCCGACGTCTGAATCCAAACTGATCAGGTGATGGGCGATGCCCATGTCGTCGCAAATCGGCTCGATGATGCGCACGCCGTAACGCGGCGAGGCGCGTGGTGCGACCTCCGGGTCGTGGCCGAGCAGCCCGACCATCATGCAGATCGGCTGCTTGTACTCGACGGCGATGCCGCGGATGGCGTTCAGCGAATCGAGGAAGCCGGTGTACTGGATCAGGATTAGCGCCCGCTTATCGGCATAGGACAGGCCCGACGCTATGCCGACGCACTCGTCTTCCTTGCAGACGCGAATGAGCTTGAGGTCCTTGTCCTTGGCGATCGGCGACAGCAGGCCCGAGCTGGTTACGATGTCCGGCACCGCCAGCACGTATTCGACCTGGCTCGCCTTGATGGCGGCGATGATGGCCCCACCATGAAGCTCGTGCGCGCCGGTGTCGGCGCTCGCGGCCGCTCCCATGCCCGTCCTCCCCGATGTTTTGCAGCCACCAAACTAGCCCGGCGGGGGAATTGGTCAATCGGCCAGAAAAACGGTCAGGAAAAAGCTAGGGCTGCTGCTGGCGCGCGGCGTCCACGCGGTCGATCAAATCTTTGATGAGCGGACTGGTCGCAAACGGGATGAGGCGGGCCGGCGCCACAAAAGTAATTTCGTCGCCGAACACCGTTGGCCGTCGCAACGACAGCGTCACGCGCGGGGGATTTATAAAGGGCGAGTAGCTGACATTCTTGATATCGCTCAAGGCGATCCGCTGCTCTTGGCCGGCGTTCTTTACGACGAGCGAGTCACCGTCCTCCCAGACCTCGTCGACCAGATCGAAAATCAGCCTCTTCATGATGAAAAAGCCGACGGCCGCCATGATCGCTGGAAAGAGCAGGAATGGAATCGGGGGCGTGGAATTCCGGTACAGACCCAGGATGATCGGGACAGCGATGAAGAGCGCCAGAAATCCAAACCAGATCGCCGGGAAGACCCGCTTGTTGAAGAAGGTCATCTTCGATGAGATGCGGCGCATGTTGCGTAGGACGCTATCCTACTCCGCCGCTGTCCTCGCGCCGTGACCGTAGCGGCGCTCGATATAATCGATCACCATCTTCTGAAAGTCGGCGGCAACGGTCGGGCCGCGCAAGGTCGCGGCCTTTTTGCCGTCGATGAATACCGGCGCAGTCGGCTGTTCGCCGGTGCCGGGGAGCGAAATGCCGATGTCGGCGTGCTTCGATTCGCCGGGGCCGTTGACGATGCAACCCATCACCGCGACGTTGAGGCCTTCGACGCCGGGATAGCGCGCCTTCCATTCCGGCATCGAGTCGATGATGAAGCTCTGGATACTGGACGCGAGTTCCTGGAACGTCGTCGAGGTGGTGCGGCCGCAGCCGGGGCAGGCGGCGACCAGCGGCACGAAGGTGCGCAGCCCCATCGTCTGCAGCAATTCCTGCGCGACTTTCACTTCCCGCGTGCGGTCGCCGTTCGGCTCCGGCGTGAGCGAAATGCGGACGGTGTCGCCGATGCCCTGCTGCAGCAGCACGCCCATGGCGGCCGACGAGGCGACGATGCCCTTCGAGCCCATGCCGGCCTCGGTCAGCCCGAGGTGCAGCGCATAATCGGCCCGCCGCGCCAGCTCAGCATAGACGCCAATTAGATCCTGCACGGCGGAGACCTTGGCGGAGAGGATGATGCGGTTCTTCGGCAGACCGATCTCCTCGGCGCGCTGCGCCGACAACAGCGCCGATTGCAGCATGGCTTCGCGTGTCACGTCGCGGGCATCGACCTGATGGTTCGACTTGGCGTTTTCGTCCATCAGGTGCGTGAGCAGCTCCTGGTCGAGCGAGCCCCAGTTGGCGCCGATGCGCACTGGCTTGTTGTGCTTGATCGCGGTTTCGACGATGGCGCCGAACTGCCGGTCCTTCTTTTCCTTGAAGCCGACATTGCCGGGATTGATGCGGTATTTGTCGAGCGCCTCGGCGCAGGCCGGATGATCGGCGAGAAGCTTGTGGCCGATGTAGTGGAAGTCGCCGACGATCGGCACGTCGACGTTCATTTTAAGGAGCCGCTCCTTGATGTGCGGCACGGCGGCCGCGGCTTCGTCGCGGTCGACGGTGATGCGGACGATTTCGGATCCCGCACGCGCCAGTGCCGCCACCTGCCTCGTCGTGGCCTCGACGTCGGCGGTGTCGGTATTGGTCATCGACTGCACCACAATGGGCGCGCCGCCGCCGACGGTGACATTGCCGACCTGCACGGCAACCGTCTTGTGCCTCTCGGCGGGTCCGGAAAATTCCATCATCGAAGCAATCCTTTAGGTGCCCCCAGCCCGGGCAAGCAAACCCAGATATAGCCTCACCGCGGCCGATTTACGAGGACCAAGCCCGCCGCCACCAGCGCGACGGCTATGGCAAAAGGCGGGGTCAGCGGCTCGCTCAATACGAAGTGTCCGGCGGCCACGCCACACAAGGGGGTCAGAAAGGTAAATGCCGACAGCCTGGCCGCCGAGTAGCGGACGATAAGCGCAAACCACACCACAAATGTGACGCTGACCACCCAGACGGTCTGATAGGCGAAGGCGCCGAGCGCCACCGCCGACGGCATGGCGTCGATGTGCTCGCCGAAGAGGAGGGCGCCGATGGCGAGCAGCGGGACAGAGACCACGAGCTGATAGAGCAGGGTCTTTTCGGGGCTGATGCGGTTGAGCGGGGTAACCTTGATCAGCAGTGTCGTCGCCGCCCAGGCGAGCGCGGCGCCGACCAGCATGATGTCTCCGAGCGCTTGGTGCGTACTGACCGCGGGTGTCGGCAAGCCAAAAGCGATGGCCATGCCGACAAACGACAGCAGCAGGCCGAGCCATTGAGAGACGTGAAAGCGGTCGCCCGGAATGAGCCAGCGCGATCCGACGGCAACAAAAAACGGCGCCAGATAGAGAAACAGCGTGCCCCGCGTGACGGTCGTCCAGACCAGGCCGCGATAGATCAGCAGGTATTCGAGCGCAAACAAGAGACCGGCCAATAGTCCGGCGGCGAGCGCGCCGTCTCGTTTGAACAGCGGAATGCCACGCGCCTGACACCATCCGCCGACCAGGATCGCCGCGATCAGCGATCGGGCCGATGATTGGATCAGCGGCGGAATGTCGTGGATCGCGAGTTTGATGGCGACGTTGTTGAAGCCCCAGCTCACGCACAGTCCGACGGTGGCCGCGATGGCGAAGGCGTCAAGCGGGCGGGACGAGGGCGAGGCGGGCACGGCGGGCTGTCTTATTCGACCAGAAATCAGCGCTGCCGGCAGTGCGAGCAAATGCCGACGATTTCGATCAACGGGCTTTTTGGAGAAAAGCCGGCCGCGCGCGAGGACGTTTTCAGCGCCTCGGCGACCGCCCCGCCCGGCCCTTCGCCGACGGCGCCGCAGCGCTCGCAGATCAGGAACACGACGAGATCGCCATTGGCGTGATTATGACCGCAGGCGACGAATGCGTTACGACTCTCGATGCGATGCACGAGGCCGTTCTCGCGCAGAAAATCGAGCGCGCGATACACCGTGATCGGCGCCGGCCGCGCGTTTTTGTGCCCCAGCCGCTCGATGAGTTCGTAGGCGCCGAGCGGGCTGTGGCTCGCAAGTAATGCCTCCAGCACCCGACGGCGTATCGGCGTCAGTCTTTGCGCGCGCGCCTCACATTGGGCTTCGGCGAAGGCGATGGCGTCGTTTGTGCAACGCTCGTGATCGTGGTTAGGCGCCGGGAAGATCGTGCGCGGCATGTTGGATAGCCTCGGTCAACATCGCGGATGCGGGCTTGCCATGGGATCCCGCATCGGCGGAGCATTGTAGCGCTCGCAGCTTGATCGCGAAAACGTGACGCAGCCCCAGATTTTTATATTGCACTGCAACACGACCAGCCCCACATTGCACCCGCTCATCCGTGCCCCGGATCTCGGGGCCGCTTTTCATTCGATTCAGCAATAAATTGGGGTTTGCCATGCTGAAAGGAAAGTCCGCGCTCGTCACCGGCTCGACCTCGGGTATCGGGCTCGGTATCGCTCGCGCGCTTGCTGCGCAGGGCGCCAACGTCACGATCAACGGTTTCGGCGACAAGGCCGCGATCGAAAAGGAGCTGAGCGGCATCGAAAAGGAGTTTGCCGTCAAGGCCGCCTATTCGCCGGCTGACATGACCAAACCCGCCGAGATCGCCGACATGGTCCACACAGCCGAGAAGACCTTCGGCACACTCGACATCCTCGTGAATAATGCGGGCATCCAGTTCGTCTCCCCGATCGAAGAGTTTCCGATCGAGAAATGGGATCAGATCATCGCGATCAATTTGTCGGCGGCGTTCCACGCCGTGCGCGCCGCGGT
>DATJTL010000339.1:0-4259 GCA_035503415.1 Xanthobacteraceae bacterium | reverse complement strand
GTCGACCACAACGTCAAGAGTGTGGCGCGCCTCGTCGACCGCGTCATCGCCATGTATGTCGGCGAACGCATCGCCGAGGGAACGGCCGACGAGGTGATGCGCAACGAAACGGTACGGCGCGTCTACCTCGGCGGCGACATCGGCACGGCGGCCCGTCCGGAATCCTCGTTCCGCGACACCGCGACGCCGTTCCTGGAGGTCGACAAGATCAGCGTCCAGTACGGCAAGGCGCAGGCCCTGCAGGACGTCTCGATCCACGTGCACGAACGCGAATTCGTCTCCGTTGTCGGATTAAACGGCGCCGGCAAGACCACTTTGTTCAACACCATCTCGGGGCTCTTGCCCTATGCGGGCGATATCCGCCGTCAGGGCACTACTCTGCGCGGCCATTCGGCGGCGGCGATCGCGCGCGGCGGCATCGTGCAATGCCCGGAAGGCCGCGAACTGTTCACCGACATGTCTGTGCGCGAGAATCTCGACCTCGGCGGCCAGCATTTGCCGGAGGCCGAGGCGGCCGAGCAGATCGCCTGGCTGTTCGAGCTGTTTCCGATCCTGCGCGAGCGCCAACGCCAAGCCGCCGGCACGCTGTCCGGCGGCGAGCAGCAAATGCTCACAATCGCGCGCGCGCTGATGATGAAGCCGAAGCTGCTCATGCTCGACGAGCCGACGCTCGGCCTCGCCCCGGTCATTCTCGAGCAGATATCGAAGGCGCTGGAACGGCTGCGCCAAAGCTCGGCCATCACCGTGCTGCTCGCCGAGCAGAACGTCACCTTCGCGCTGCCGCACGCTGACCGCGTCTATGTGCTCGAACACGCCCGCATCGTCTGGGAAGGCGAGCCGGCAAAATTCGCCAGCGAGATGGGAGCCGGATATTTGTGAGGCCGTGCGGCCTCTGTGCGCGTTTGATCCAGATCAAAGCCGGCTTGCTCCCACACCGTCATCATCGGTCCAAAAGGGAGCGACCCATGCCGATCACCGATATCGTTATCGTCTGCGTTATCACTTTCGCTTTCGTGATCTTTGCCGCAGCCTTGGCCTGGGGCGATCATCAAACCCGCGAAATCGCGCGCGCGAGCAGGCAGCGCACGCTGAGCACAGCGAACGTCGGCTCCCTCAATCGCAGCGCACAGGCCGAGAGCGCCGAGCCCAAAGCCGGCGCAAGAACCAAGGCACCGGCTCAGGTGTAATTGCCCACCTCCCTCCCCGTGCGGGTTAGGCTTCTTTGCTCGCGTCGATCGCCGGGTGCTGCCGGACCCGAAAGACGACGAAGTGCGAAAGCGAGAAATTGACCACGAAGCTCGCGAGGATCGCGACCGCTTTTGCCATCCAAAGCGGCAACAACAGGACTTGAGCGACGATCAGCAGCGTTGCGGTGTTGGCGAACCAGCCGACAATGCCGGAGGCGAGAAACATCGCGTACGAGCGCCAGCTCAGCTTGCGGCCGGACTCGGCGGCAAATGTGATGGACGAGTTCATGATGTATGAGCCGGTGACGGCTACGCTCCACGACATCATGTTGGCGACCACCAGCGAAACCGTCGTTGAACTGGCGCAGCCGCAGGAGCCGGCGATGGAGTTGAACAGCGACAGCGCCGACGCCGATCGCGAGAGCGCGGCGCGCGCCAGAAAAAAGGCGCTGTAGTCGACGGCCGTGTTGACCAGGCCGATCAGCGCGAAGGAAAGCGCTTTGAGGCTGAGCGCACCGCTGCGCCAGCTGCCGAGCAGCCACAAGTGGATCGAGCGCAGGTGCCGGACGAGGCTCATCGGCTTCGCATATCACGTTCGAGGCCGCGCGGCAGCCCCAGCGCGGCCGGACCGGCACGGCGCCGATTTTATGATTTTGCTTGCGTCGGCAGGCCCTTATGCGCGACACGGGTGGCTAGCGGCGCCGAAATTGTGGCGCGGCAAGGACTGGATCGATGGAGAGCACGGGCGACCCCCAAAATGCCACGCCGGCGCGCGCAATGCGCGGCGCCGCCGCAGGGTCGACTGGCGCGGCGGCGGCGCGCGCCGGGCTTTCCATCGTCGTGCCGGTCTATAACGAAGCTGCCGGCCTCCAACGCCTGCACGCCCGCCTCATCGAGGTTGCCCGGCGTCTGCTGCAAAACCGCTCGCTCGCCTGCGAGGTTGTCTATGTCGACGACGGCAGCAGCGACGACACGCTTGCCATCGCCCGCGAACTGCCGGCCGACGGGATCGACGTGCAGGTGGTGTCGCTGTCGCGCAATTTCGGCAAGGAGGCAGCCCTGCTCGCCGGCCTCGATCATGCCCGGCTCGGCGCCGTGGTGTTCGTCGACGGCGATGGACAGCACCCGCCGGCCTTGATCGAGAAACTGGTCGCGCACTGGCTCGATGACAGCTGCGATGTGGTCTATACCGCCAAGGCGTCTCGTTCGAACGAGTCGGTGACGCGGCGCATCGGCGTGAAAGCGTTCTATATCCTGCTCAATTGGGGCACGCGCAGCAAGATTCCGGAAGACGCCGGCGATTTCCGGCTGCTGTCGCCGCGGGCGGCGAACGCGCTGCGGCAGCTTCCTGAACGCAACCGTTTCTTCAAGGGATTGGCGAGCTGGATCGGCTTTCGCCAGCTGCGCATCGATTACGAACCGGAGCCGCGCGCCGGCGGCCGCAGCACATGGAATCTGCGCTCGCTGATCGGCCTGTCGCTCAATGGATTGACGTCGTTCTCGGTGGCGCCGCTGCGCGTCGCCACCATGCTCGGTCTTCTGCTCGCCGCCGTGGCGCTGATCTACGGCATCGAGATCCTTTACGAGACGGTGATGTACGGCGAAAGCGTGCCCGGCTATCCGTCGCTTTTTGTCGGCGTCACGGTGCTCGGCGGCGTGCAGCTCATCATGCTGGGCGTGCTCGGCGAGTATATCGGTAAGATCCTCTATGAGATCAAAGCGCGGCCGGTCTATTTCGTCGCCGAGCACGACGTGAAGCACGCGACGATGCGCGAGGATGAACAGCAAAAGTCGTCCGGCGCCCGCACCGCGGCCGAATGAACACCTCGGCACGCCGCCATATCGTCCTTTGCGCCGACGATTACGGCATTTCGCCCGCCGTCAGCGGCGCGATTCGCGATCTCATTGCGCGGCGGCGCATCAACGCCACCTCGGTGATGGTCACCGCTCCGAGTTTCTCGCACGCCGAAGCCGCGGCGCTGCGCGAGGCTGCAGGCACTCATGCCGCCATCGGCCTGCACCTGACGCTCACCGGACCATTTGCTCCGCATACGCAGAGCTTCGCGCCGCTGCGCCACGGCGCCTTCCTGCCGCTCGCCGCGATGGCGGGCCGCGCACTGTGCCGATCGCTGCAGCCATCGTTGCTTGATGCCGAAATCGCGGGCCAGCTTGCGGCGTTCCGCGCCGCATTCGGCCGCGCGCCAGACTATGTCGACGGCCATCAGCACATCCACGTGTTTCCGCAAATCAGCGAAGCGCTGCTGCGCGTTGCCAAACATGACGCGCCGCAAGTCTGGCTGCGGCAATGCGGCCGCGCCGCGCGCGGCAATCTTGACCCGAAGGGATTCGTGCTCGACGCTTTGAGCCGACGATTTCGCCGGCTCGCCGCCGAGTGTGGCATGCGCACCAATGCGGCCTTTGCCGGAACCTATGCGTTTCGCCCGGGCGCCAACTACACGAAACTCTTTCCCGGATTTCTTGACCGCCTTCCCGACCGTGGCGTGGTCATGTGCCACCCCGGCAAAGTCGATGCCGAATTGACGCGGCTCGATCCGCTCACGGATTTGCGCGAGCGCGAATACGCGTTCTTTCTCAGCGAAGATTTTTCACGCCTGCTGGCGGCGAACAACGTGACGCTCTTCTGAAATGGCCGCGTCGGGGTGGCGCTTATAGCCGCCCTCCCCTCACGGACACCCACAACGGCCGCCCGCGCGGATCACAGCCTCACATCACCACGACCTTGGTGCCGACCTTCACGCGATTATAAAGGTCGATGACGTCGGCATTGCGCAGCCGAATGCAGCCGGACGAGACGTTGTGGCCGATGGTCCATGGCTCGTTGGAGCCGTGGATGCGGTAGTCGGTCGAGCCAAGATACATGGCGCGGGCACCGAGCGGATTTTCCGGGCCGCCGGCCATGAAGCGCGGCAGTTCCGGCTGGCGCTTGATCATGGCTTCCGGCGGCCGCCAATCCGGCCATTCGTGCTTGGCGGTGATCGTCTTCACGCCGGCCCAGGTGAATCCGGGACGGCCGACGCCGATACCGTAGCGCAACGCCCTGCCGTCCGCCTC
>DATJTL010000338.1:0-5983 GCA_035503415.1 Xanthobacteraceae bacterium | reverse complement strand
CCGCCTGCTTGAGCGCGTAACGCAAGCCGCGTTCGGCCAGCGGCGCAAGATGCTCCGCCAAAGCCTGCGCTCGCTCGGCACCGACGTTGCGGTCTTGCTGGCGGCGACAAATCTCGATGCGACCGCCCGCGCCGAGGATCTCTCTGTTGCGGACTTTGTCGCGCTGGCGCGCACGCTGGCCACCACGCGCCAAGCAGCTCTGCCCAGTAATGACAGTTAAAACTCATTGCAGCTTGATAATCAAAAAGGCCATCATCTCACGACTTTATGCTTTGATCACTAAAGAGAGCCCGAGCCGTCATGACCACAATGCGCCGCCAATCGCTCGTCGCCTACGGGCAGCCGCTGTGCGAGACCGTGATCGATTGCCCCTCCCCGCGCGGTAGCGAGGTGCTGCTGCGCGTCGAGCGTTGCGGCGTGTGCCATTCCGATCTCCACTTGCAGGATGGATATTTCGAACTCGGCGGCGAGCGGCGTCTCGACATCACCAAGGATCGGCCACTGCCGTTCACGTTGGGCCACGAGATCGCTGGCACTATTGAAGCTGTGGGCGAGGATGCCGAAGGCGCGATGATCGGCCGCCGCGTTGCCGTCTATCCCTGGATCGGCTGCGCCATCTGTGCTGCTTGCAAGGCCGGCGCCGAGAATATGTGCTCCTCCCACCGCCATCTCGGCATTGCGGCCGATGGCGGCTACGCCACCCACGTGCTGGTGCCTCATCCGCGCTATCTGCTCGATTACGCGCCGCTGTCGCCGGCTTTCGCCGGGCCGCTGATGTGCTCGGGGCTCACCGCCTATGCGGCGCTCAAGCGGCTTGCCGGCCAAGCCGAGCGCGGCGCGGTGTTGCTGATCGGGCTCGGCGGCGTCGGCATGATGGGGCTCGCCATTGCACAGATGCTGTTTCGTACGCCGCCGATCGTCGCCGATATCGACGCGGAAAAACGCAAGGCGGCGCTCGCTGCCGGCGCGGCCGCGGCCTACGACCCGGCCGATCCGCAAGCGCGCCGCGCGATCATGGCGGCGACCGGCGGGCTATTCGGGGTTTGCGATTTCGTCGGCTCCGACAAGTCGCTGCAATTCGCCACCGGATTGCTTGCCCGCGGCGGCAAAGTGGTGGTGACGGGCCTGCTTGGCGGCACGTTTTCGATTGCCGCGGCGATGTTCGCCATCAAGGCGATGACCATCGAGGGCACGCTGACCGGCACGCTGGCGGAGGCGCGCGAACTCATTGATCTCGCGCGCGCCGGCAAAATCGCCCCGATTAAGACGCACGAGCGCCCGTTGGTCGAAGCGCAGGCCGCGCTCGACGACCTGCGGGCCGGGCGCGTCGTCGGTCGCACGGTGCTGGCGAATTCTCAATGACGGACGCGACGACGGCTACATTCAGTCGTCGAGCGGACTCGCCTTCACAATTTCGCCTGTAGCCTGCGCACGAAGTCGGATAGCCCGATCTGCCGCTCACGCTTGAGCCGCTCGGCGGCGAGAATTGCGCGTACCTCGGCGAACGCGAGATCGATGTCGGTGTTGACGATGACATAATCGTATTCGGCCCAATGGCTCATCTCGCCCGCGGCCTTGGCCATGCGCGCGCCGATGATGGCATGGGTGTCCTGCGCACGGCTGTGCAGCCGCCGCTCCAGCTCCTTCACGCTTGGCGGCAGGATGAAGACGCTGACGAGATCGTCGCGCGCCCTTTCGCGCAGCTGCTGGGTGCCCTGCCAGTCGATGTCGAACAGCACGTCGCGGCCAGCGCGCAGCGCTTCGATCACCGGCGCCCGCGGCGTGCCGTAGCGATGATCGAAAACCTCGGCCCATTCCAGCAATTCACCCGTCTTCACCAGGGCGGCGAAGCGGCCGGGATCGATGAAATGATAATCGCGGCCATCGACCTCGCCGCGCCGTTTCGGCCGCGTGGTGACCGATACCGAAAGCTTGACGTTGCGGTCGGCCTTGAGCAAAAGCCGCGACAGCGTGGTCTTGCCGGCGCCGGACGGCGAAGACAGGACCAGCATAAGGCCGCGGCGCGCGACCGCGGTTTGTTTGCTGCGATATGTCCGGATGCGAGCCGCGCGCGCCATGTTCTATTCCACGTTCTGCACCTGCTCGCGGAACTGCTCGACCGCGGCTTTCAGCTCAAGTCCGATATTGGTGAGTTCGACGTCGTTTGACTTGGCGCAGAGCGTGTTGGCTTCGCGGTTGAGCTCCTGGGCGAGAAAATCGAGCCGGCGGCCAATCGATCCACCCTTCTCGATCAACACCTTCGCCTGCGCGACATGGGCGGCGAGCCGGTCGAGTTCCTCGCGCACGTCGGCCTTGGTGGCGATCAGGATCGCTTCCTGATGCAACCGGTCAGGATCGAAGCGCTCGGACTGCGCAAGTAGCGCGGCGATCTGTTCAGCGAGCCGGGCGCGAATCGCCTCGGGCCGGCGGCCGGGAACGAGTTCTGCGCGCTCGGTTAGCGCCGCGATCTCCTCCAGCCGCACTGCGAGCACACGAGCGAGCGCGGCGCCTTCGTGGCGGCGCATGGCGGCGAGCGCGGCGAGCGCCTCGGCGAAACCCGCGATTACCGCCGCTTCGGCGCTCCGCTTTTCCTCTTCGCTCTCGACGGCGTCGCTGACTTCGATCACGCCCTTCAGCCCAAGCAGCCCATCGAGCGTCGGCGGGGTGGCTTCGACGCGCCGCGACAATTGCCGCGCCGCCGCCAAGACCGCTTCCAGCACGGCGGTGTTGACGTGCACGACCGGCGCGGCGCCGCTGCGCTCCACGGTCAGGCTTGCCTGGATCGAGCCGCGCGACAACGCCTCTGTGGCGCGCGCGCGCACCACCGCCTCGACGGCATCCCAGCCGGACGGCAGGCGCAGCCGCAGATCGAGGCCCTTGCCGTTGACCGATTTGATTTCCCAAGCCCAGGCGTAGGAGCCGCAGGCACCGTGGCTGCGAGCAAATCCCGTCATGCTCGACAGCGCCATGGAATGCGGCCTCCGGCAGCGAATAGATCAAAAATCGCGCCGAACTTAGCCACGGCCTCGCGCGCTCACAAGAGCAATTGCGGCAGCAATCAACCCAAAACTGATTGCACGGCCGCACGCATTGCCTTGTGCACATGCGTGATTGCCTTGTGCCAGTGCGTGCAAACGCATGGCTAACCGCAAGTATCAGCCGTCAGTGGCTGGTTTGCGGATGGCGATTGGGGGCGCGCGGCGTCTGCGCGGCGTCGGGGTTTTGTTCCTTTTGCTGCGCGGCCTCGGCCTGGCGCAGCCGCAGCACGTTCTTCTGGTGCTGCTCATAGGTCTCGGCGAAGACGTGTCCGCCGGTGCCATCGGCAACGAAATAAAGGTCGCGCGTGCGGGCGGGATTGGCGGCGGCTTCCAGCGCCGCGCGGCCCGGATTGGTGATCGGGCCGGGCGGCAGGCCGTCGATCTGATAGGTGTTGTACGGCGTCGGCTGGTCGATCTCGCTTTTCATGATCGGACGGCCGAGCGAACCTTTGCCGCCGACCAGCCCATAGATGATGGTCGGATCCGATTGCAGCCGCATTTTTTGTTTGAGCCGGTTGACGAACACGGCGGCGATACGCGTGCGCTCATCCGGCTTACCGGTCTCCTTCTCGATCAGAGAGGCAAGGATGACGAGCTGCTCCGGCGTCTTCAGCGGCAGATCGGCTGATCGGCGGGCCCATATCTCGTTGACCAGCCGTTGCTGCGCGTTCTGCATGTGGCGGATCAGCTGCGCGCGAGTCATGCCGCGGGTAAACGTATAGGTGTCGGGCAGCATGCTGCCTTCGGCGGGGATTTCGTCGATATTTCCAGTCAGCACGTCATTATCCATCAAGCGGCCGACGATCTGTTCGGAGGTGAGCCCCTCCGGGATGCTGATCTGGTGCTCGACGACCTTGCCCTCGCTCAGCGTCGCCACCACGTCGCTGAGCGTCTCATGCGCCTTGAACTGGTACTCGCCGGCCTTCAATCCCTCGCGCGCCTTCAGCAGGAGCACGCCGCCGATGAAGACCCAGGGCTGGTCGATGACGCCCTCGCGGGCGAGAACATCGCTGATGTCGCGGACTGACCCGCGCGGAATGTTGACGATGCGGTCCTGCTGCAGTGGCCCCGGAGCCTCGAACCGCTGCTTGCCGACGTAGACGACATAGCCGGCAGCAACCGCCAGGACCAGAAACAGGCTGATCACCGCATTGCCGGCAACCACCAGTGGATGGCGTGCGCGCGCCGAGCGCCGCGTCGGCAACTCGACTTGGTCAGGCTCGAGCGCCGCGCGCGGACTGCGCGGATTGATCCGCTTGGCTTCCGGGCGTTTGGCAGCCGCCTGCGCTTCGCCAACGCCGTTGACGAGGCGCTCGGACAGGGGCGGATAAGGCTCTCCCGCGCCCGGGACCGCCTTCGGCTTCGAGGCAGCTGGGCGCGGCGTTGGACGCTGCGCAGCCGCAGACGATTGCGCAGGCGCAGGCGATTGCGCGGGGGGCTGCACTTCACCAGCGCTGTTGAGGAGGCGCTCGGACAGCGGCGCAGCAGACTCTCCTGCTCCGGGCGCTGTCTTCGGCTTCAAGGCGGCGGCAGCGCGCGGCGCCGCCGGACGCTGCGCAGGCGGCGAAGATTGCGCCGACGGCGCTTTCGCGGCGGCCGGCTTCGCAGGAGGAACTGGTCTCGCTGCGGACGACGGTTTTGCGGCGGAGGATGCCGGGGCCGGCTTCACGGCCGGGCGCGATGCTGCCGATGTAGGTTTCGCAGCCGGCGACGGTTGCGGCACCTTCCGCACGGTGGCCGGATTGTTCACCAGCCGCTCGGGCGCACCAGTCCGAGGCCGCGCGTTGCCGCGCGATTTCGATTCAGGTTGATCGGCGGCGTGCGCGGATGCGGCGCGCGAGCGGAGCGCGGTCTGGTCGCCGCCATCGGGCGGTGTACTGGAATCCGTCACCGCCTCATGTCCTCTCTGCTACGATGCATGAACGGCAAAGGCGCGTGGCGCCCATTCCGCGCAATCGAATGCTCGCATATTTCGCCACCGCTGCCCAGCAAAACGATCACGTCCCCTGAGCTTTGTGGATTGCAGGCGAGTGCGGAGCAAATATGGCGAAAGGGTGGTGAGCTATTCCACCTGGCCGCGAAACACCAGGCTCGCATTGGTGCCGCCAAATCCAAAGGAGTTGGACAGTACGACATTGACCGGCCGCTTGCGGGCTTGGTGCGGCACCAGATCGATCGCGGTGGCGACCGACGGATTGTCGAGGTTGATGGTCGGCGGCACCACCTGATCGCGCATCGCGAGCAGGCAGAAAATCGCCTCAACCGCGCCGGCGGCGCCGAGCAGATGGCCGATCGAGGATTTGGTCGACGACATGGAGATGTGTCCGGCCGCATTGCCGACGAGCGCTTCGACCGCTTTGAGTTCGATCTCGTCGCCGAGCGGCGTCGAGGTTCCGTGCGCATTGATGTAGTCGATCTCCTCAGCCGCAACCCCGGCGCGGCGCAGCGCCGCTCTCATGCAGCGCTTGGCGCCGTCGCCGTCTTCCGACGGCGCGGTGATGTGGAAGGCGTCGCCGGAGAGGCCATAGCCGATCAATTCGGCGTAGATTCGCGCACCGCGCCGTTTGGCGTGCTCGTATTCTTCGAGCACCACCGTGCCGGCGCCCTCGCCGAGCACGAAGCCGTCGCGGTCGCGGTCATAGGGCCGCGAGGCGCGTTCGGGCGTTTCGTTGAAGCCGGTAGACAGCGCCCGGCAGGCGGCAAAGCCCGCAAGCGAGATGCGGTTGACCGGCGATTCCGTGCCGCCGGCCACCATCACGTCGGCATCGCCGAGCGCAATAAGCCTGCCGGCGTCGCCGATAGCGTGAGCGCCGGTCGAGCAGGCGGTCACCACGGCGTGGTTCGGGCCTTTGAGCGAATGGGCGATCGACACGTAACCGGAAGCGAGATTGATAATGCGGCCGGGAATGAAGAACGGCGACACCCGGCGCGGGCCGCGGTCACGC
>DATJTL010000337.1:0-5044 GCA_035503415.1 Xanthobacteraceae bacterium | reverse complement strand
GGCATGAGGCGCTCGCCGGGCAGTGACCGGCTGTGGCTCATGAGCGCGCGTTCGAGGCAGTGCGCGATCGCGAGCCGCGTATCACTCAACGTGCCGTCATAGTCGAAAATGATAAGCTCGAAGACGTTCTCTGCCGCCATGACCGCCGCCGCCAGCAGCGAAGTCAATGTCCCGCCATGTGAGTGCCGATGGTTGCCCGGTCCGTCTCGGCGACTGGAGCCTGATAATTGATCGTGCCGCCGGACATCACCGCAATCCGGTCGGCAAGTTCCAGCACTTCGTCGAGATCCTCAGAGACCAACAGCACGGCGGCGCCCTTGTTGCGCTGCTCCATGATCTGAGCGCGGATTTCGGCGACCGACGCAAAATCCAGTCCGAAGCAAGGATTAGCTACGATGAGCACGTCGACGTCGCCGGAAAGCTCGCGTGCCAGCACGGCGCGCTGCACGTTGCCCCCCGACAGATCGGCGAGCGCCGTTTCTGGAGACGGTGTCTTCACCCGATAGCGGGCGATCAGTTCGCGCGCCTTCTCGCGCATAGGAGCCGGCGAAAGCCACCAGCCGAACTTCGCCGATGGCGGCCGGTCGAACGTGCGAAACGCCATGTTTTCGGCAACTGTCATCTTTGGCACGGTGGCGTTCTTGTGCGGCTCCTCCGGAAGCCCGAAGACCTTCAAGCGATAAAATGAATCGCGATCAGGGCGGAAGCGGTGATGCTTGACATCGATATGACCGGCCAAGCGCGGTCGCTGCCCTGACAACACCTCTACGAGCTCCGACTGCCCATTCCCCGAGACACCGGCAATTCCGACGATCTCGCCTGCACGAATCTTCAAGTTAACGTGGTCGAGCGCCAGCAAGCCTTCATCGTCGCTGGCGCACAGATCGACGAGCTCCAGAACCGTGTCGCCGGGAGCTTTCGAACTTCGCACCGCGCGCTCGCGTATCTGCGTATCGCCGATCATCATGCGCGCCATGGCGTCCGTGGTCAGATCCTGGACATTCCCGCCGCCAACCCTGCGGCCGCGCCGCAGCACTGTCACGCTGTCGCAGAAGCTCGTCACTTCGCGAAACTTGTGCGTGATCATGATGACGGTGATCTCCTTGCGATGCGTCATATCGCGCAGGAGACCGAGCATTTCGTCCGCCTCGCCCGGGGTAAGCACCGAGGTCGGCTCGTCAAGGATAAGCAGACGCTGGTCCAAATAGAGCAGCTTTAATATCTCGAGCTTCTGCTTTTCGCCCGCGGCCATAGCCGCCACCTGGACGTCGAGCGGCACGCGAAACGGCATGCGATCGAGAAATTCGTTGAGCCGACGCATCTCCTTCTTCCAGTCGATCACAGCAGGCGCATCGGCCCGGCTGATGACGAGATTTTCCGCGCCGGTGAGTGACGGCACCAGAGTGAAGTGCTGATACACCATGCCGATGCCATGGTTGAGGGCATCGCGCGGATTGCGGATGCGGACCTCCTCACCATCAAACAGCACTCGGCCGCGGTCGGCCGAATAGAAGCCCATGATGCATTTGACCAGCGTCGACTTGCCGGCGCCGTTCTCGCCGAGGAGCGCATGCACGGTACCGGCTTCGACTTTGACGGATACATCATCGAGCGCGACCAAAGACCCGAATATCTTGGTCATGCCGACGGTCTCCAGCGATGGAGCGCGCATCGTCGGCGCAGCAATGTCTGGCGCCCGATCGGCGACGGCCAGGCTCATGGCAGGTTCTCCACGAAAGCTTTTGAGTTGGACACCGAACCAAACACCCCGCCCTGCATTTTGACCATCTTGATCGCAGCCAGATGATTGTCGTAGTCGGTCGCGCCGCAGCAGTCCTCCAGCAGCAGACACTCGAAACCACGATCGTTCGCCTCGCGCATCGTCGTGTGCACGCAGACGTCCGTGGTGATCCCGGTGAGTACGATATTGCGGCGTCCGCTCGAGCGCAGCATCAGTTCGAGGTCGGTGGCGCAGAATGAACCCTTGCCAGGCTTGTCGATGATCGGCTCGCCCACTAGCGGCTTCAGCTCCGGGATGATGTCCCATCCGGGCTCGCCGCGAACGAGGATGCGACCGCAGGGACCAGGGTCGCCGATGCCCGCGCCGATGCGCTGCGAGCGCCAACGCTTGTTTGCCGGCAGATCGGCGAGATCCGGGCGGTGTCCTTCGCGCGTGTGGATAACGCCGTATCCCTTGGCGCGCATGGCGTCGAGCACGGCGCGGATTGGCTCGATCGGTGCGCGAGTGAGCGACAAGTCGTAGCCCATGGCGTCGACATATCCGCCCTTACCGCAAAAATCGGTCTGCATGTCGATGATGATGAGGGTGGTGTTCTCGGGCGTGAGTTTGCCGTCGAAAGGCCACGCATAGGGATCGCCCGGAATGGTCGGCATGACTCACTCCGCCGCACGATCGAGACGCTCGCCATAGCGGCGGGTGGGCGCCGGAAACCCGCATGACGTGCCGTCGACGTGAAGCACGTCGGCTTCCCACGGCAGCCGGTAGCGCCCGGCGACCAAATCGTGCATGTAGCTGTACGGACAATCCTGGGCGCCGCCGCGCACCGCCGTGAGGCCGCGGTGACCGAACTGATAAATGTTGTTCTCCACGGCCCAATGGCGGCGTGCCTCGCGCACCAAGTCGGGCCGCACCTCTGCCGTGATGATTTCATCCGGCCGGCCGCTGGTACCGTGAGCAATAATAGTGCCGTCGAAATTGACGATCATCCCCTCGCCCATCGAATCAAAGGTTCCGTCGGAGCCGCACATGCACACGTTGGCAGTCACCATGAGATTACAGAAAGCGTTCGCTTGATTGGTGAAGCGCCAAGCCTCGCGGATTGGCGCTGTATACCCCGCGGTGCGGAGCATGATCTCAGCCCCCTTGTAGGCGCATTCACGAGCCATCTCGGGGAACATACCGTCATGGCAAATGATGAGCGCCAGCTTAGCGCCCTTCGGCCCATCGACCACCGGGATGCCGAGGTCGCCCGGCTCCCACGGCTCGACCGGCACCCACGGGTGCATTTTGCGGTAATAGAGCCGCAGCACGCCGGCATCGTCGATAATCAGACCCGAATTGAAGGGATAGGCGCCGGGATTGCTCTCCATGATCGAGAAGCACCCCCAAATTCGGTTGTCGGCGCACGCCTGCTTGAACGCAGATACCTCCGGCCCATCAAGAGAACACATGATGGCCGGGTTGGTGTCCATCGAGAGCCCATGCAGCGCATATTCGGGAAAGACGACTAAATCCATCGTCGGCATGTTGCGCCGCGCCTTGCCGACCATGGCGACGAGTCGCTGCGTCTGTGCTGCGAGATCGTCAGGCGTCTTCACGGTCGGCAGTTGGAGCTGAACAAGCCCCAACACCACACCATCAGGAGTCTTATTGAGTCCGCCGAGTCCGCTCATCCAAGCTCTGCCTCAAATAATGTTCACTTAGTGATGCTCAACTCGCCCGGCACGTCGCGCACCGCCTGCTTGGATCGCGCCGACCCGATCATGATGAACAGGGTTAGGATGTAGGGGGCGGCGTTGAAGAAGTAGTAGCCCTGCGTAATGCCGACCGATTGCAGCGCCGGCCCGATCGCGCCGGCGGCGCCGAACAGCAGCGCGGCCACGACGCAGCGGATCGGGCTCCACCGCGCAAAGATCACGAGCGCCACTGCCATCAGACCCTGCCCCGAGGACAGGCCCTGGTTCCACGCGCCAGGGTAATAAAGTGAGAGGAACGCACCACCGACGCCGGCGAGAAAGCCGCCGATGGTAGTGCAAAGGAAGCGCACGAGATCGACCGAAACACCCATGGCTCGTGCCGATGCGGCGCTATCGCCGGTCATGCGCACGATCAGCCCCCATTTGGTGTCGGCAAACGCCCAGGCCATGATCAGCGCCACGATGATGCCGACGATCAGCAGCGGATTGATCTGCAACGCCGCGGCAATCTCGTGATTTCCAGTCCAGGTGCCGAGTGAAAATGAGCCGAGTTGCGGTGCCGACGGTTGGATGTATGGCTTACCGAAAAAGAAGGCGACGCCGGTACCGAACAACATCATCGCAATGCCGACGGCGATGTCGTTCACGCGCGGCAGCTTGCAGATGTAGCCATGCATGGCCCCGAGCACCGAGCCGGAGCATCCGGCAGCAACGACGCCGAGCCAGGGCGAGCCGCTCTGATAGGAAACCGCATAGCCGGTCATGGCGCCGAGAACCAGAGTTCCCTCAAGGCCGAGATTCACCCGGCCGGATTTTTCCGTAAGACATTCCCCGAGCGCCACGAACATGAACGGCGTCGAGACGCGCAACGCACCACCGACCAGCGCGAAGAAGACAATGAAGAGCGCGTGCTCGTTCATGTGCGCTCGGTGCTTTTGGTGCCCTGGAAAATCTTGAAGCGCCCGTACAATGTCTCCGATATCAGCAGCACAACAAAGGTCAGCCCCTGCAACACCAAAACCGTGGCGTCAGGAAGCCCCATGCGGCGTTCGATCAGGCTGCCCGAAGCCACGATGCCGCCGAACAGAATGGCGACAGGAATAATCGCCACCGGATTATGCCGGGCGAGAAACGAAATCAGGATGCCGGTGTAGCCGTAACCGGCGGCGAGCGATGCATTGGCGCGGCCCTGGATCGCTGCGACCTCGAAAAAGCCGGCAAGACCGGCGCAGGCGCCGGCGATAGCGCAGCAAATGACGATCAGCTTGCCGACCGGCAGGCCCTGCGCCAATGCGGCGCGCGGATTACCGCCCGATACGCGAACGGCAAACCCGAATGTGGTGCGCGACAGCAATATGTAAAGCACGATCGCCAGCACAACGCCGACGACGAGACCCCAGTGCACTTCGGTGCCGGGGATATCCCCGACCATGTAGGCGTCGCCGATCGGCTTGGTCGAAGGCTTGTTCGGATTGGTCAAATCGCGCAGGGCGCCTTCCACGAAGAAATTCATGATCGCAATGCCGATATAGGTCATCAGCAATGACGAGATGGTTTCGTTGACGCCGCGCGCGTGGCGCAGATAGCCGACAATTCCGATCCAAAA
>DATJTL010000336.1:0-16400 GCA_035503415.1 Xanthobacteraceae bacterium | reverse complement strand
GTGCCCAAGAACAATGCAGTGCTTCGCCTTACGCTCCGACCAGGACTGTACATTCGCCCTGCCGTCTCTCGCAATCGCAGGCCTTGCCGGGCCCTGCAGGATGCGTTAGCCGCAGGCACAATCCGAGCCCAAAAACTTCGTTGCCGAGGCCTGCCATCGTATATAGGAGGAGGTAGCGGCAGAGGGAAAGAACGCGGGACATGTCGAAACAAGAGATGCGCGATGAGACCGAGCGTCTGGTGAAAGAGGCCCTGGAGCGCAGGAACGTCACCGTCAAGCAGGGTCAGACCCGTATTGAGACCAAATGCGGAAAGTGCGGGGCGCCAAATCGCGTCTGGGCCGCTCCGGGAGAGGTGCGTGTGCCGTACACGTGCAAGGAGTGCGGCGAGAAGCAAAAGACGTTGTGATGGCTCAACGCCGCGGCGGCGACGCTGGCTGCGCAGGATCAGAGCAGACTACAGGTGCATTGCCGGCGTGATAACCGACTTCAAGCGACTTGCCGCGGTCGCCAGCAAGGCTTGAAGGACAAGACCTTGAAAGACAAGACTGCGCAAACACCCACCCTAGGGAGGATGAGATGGCAAAGGGACAATTGAGAAGCAATCGCGAGAAGAAGAAGCCGAAAGCCGACAAGAACAAGAAGAAAGGCGCGCAGGCAGCCTCGCCGTTGATGCCGAGCCCCGTCACCGGCAAAGGCTCTCAAGGCAAAAAATTCTCCTAGAGCGCGATCGTTTCATATTGAATCGACTGCTGCCCGCAATCCTGGCGACAGCCCGAGGCGAAATTATCGCGCCGGTTACGCATGCGTCATCGTCCTAACAAACCCGTTAGGAATGGCGCACGACGCTGTTTGGTCGAATGATCGGCTGGGCGCGTTCGGAGGTCGTTCACTCTGGCGCGGGCGCTGTGAGCACCGTGCTGGCAAAGTCAACGCTGTCATAGACGGTGACGTGAAGGATCGGATATTCCTTCTTGATCGCAAGTCCCGCCGATTTGGCGGATTCCGCCGTCTGGTATGAGCCTTTGGTTTGCCGGTCGACTTGGAGCAGATACCGGCCCGACTCCGGCCGCTTGCGCTGCGAGAAATGTTCCTCGGGTTCGGCTTCGGCTTTTTCCGGCATTTTCATTTGGCGCGTGGCCATTTAAGTCTCCTTATTCGAGTACATCCTCCGAGTATTTCTCGGCGGAGAGAGTGCGAGGCCGGCTTGGCCCCGCGGCTAGTTCTTGATGGCGTGTGCTGCACAATCGCCAGGGCACTGCCGCAAAGGTAACCGGCGCAAGGGCAACTGGCGCAAGGGTATCGAGGGTGAATCAGTCAGCTTGTATACGTCACCCAGGGTACTCACTCAACAGCAACCCTAGTGCCGCTTTTTCGGCACGGTTTTGACCATCCGGTCGCCGATCACATCGTCAGGAGAGGACCATGAGTGAGCCCACGGTGAAGCAGTTCGTGCTTGCGTCGCGGCCCAAGGGGCTCCCAACACGCGAAAACTTTCGCCTGGAGGAAGCGCCGATGCCGGTGCTGCCGGCGGGCGGCCTGTTGCTGCGCGTGCTGTACCTGTCGCTCGACCCCTACATGCGCGGCCGCATGGATGATCGCAAATCGTATGCGAAGCCCGTGGCCGTCGGCGAGACGATGAGCGGAGAAAGCGTGTGCGAGGTGATCGCCTCCGACCAAGCCGGTTATGGGGTCGGCGATATCGTGCTGGCGCATACCGGCTGGCGCACGCACGCCGCCTCCGCGGGTCAGCCCTTGCGCAAGCTCGACCCGGGCGTAGCACCGATCACCACGGGATTAGGCGTGCTCGGCATGCCCGGGTTCACGGCCTATGCGGGTCTCAACCTGATCGGCAAGCCGAAGCCCGGCGAAACAGTTGTTGTGGCGGCCGCCAGCGGTCCGGTCGGCTCACTGGTCGGGCAACTCGCCAAGCTCGCCGGCGCAAGAGCGGTCGGGATCGCCGGCGGGGCGGAAAAATGCCGCGCTGTTGTCGAAGAATTCCGCTTCGATGCCGCTGTCGATCATCGCGCACCTGACTTTGCCGAGAAGCTCGCAGCGTCCTGTCCGAACGGGATCGATGTATATTTCGAGAATGTCGGCGGTGCCGTCTGGCAAGCTGTCTTGCCCTTGCTCAACACGTTTGCGCGCGTGCCGGTGTGTGGCTTGATAGCCCAATATAACGCAGCGGGTCCCGCGCCCGGACCAAATCTTCTTCCCGCGACGATGCGCGAGGTGCTGACCAAAAGTCTCACGCTGCGGGGCTACATCAATTACGAATTCGCTGCGGAGCACTACGCGGCCTTCCTGAGCGTTGTCGGCGCCGGTATCGCCGGTGGGCGCATCCGCTATCGCGAGGACATTACCGAAGGCTTCGAGAACACGCCGGCGGCCTTCATCGGCATGTTGGAAGGCCGCAACTTCGGCAAGGCGCTGGTGCGCGTCGTGCCGTCAGCGTCGTTCCCGGCCCGGCACCGCTGACGCGGTAGCCGAGAAAGCCGCAACCCCGGAGTGTCGCTTACGACATCCTAGCCTTCGACCAATGCCGAGGGCTCTGGGACGAACGGGACCTCTTCCTGCAATGTGGCCGCAATATCGAGGAGCTGGAGGATCTTCCGAATGAGGTCGCCTCCAACCGCGTCTCGGATTTCCTGCAACGGAACGCCGGCCGCAACCGCATCCTGCCGACATTGCGTCGCCAGCCGCACCGAGGCAGCCAGTCGCTGGACAGCCGGTAACGGTCGTATGTGCTTGCCGAACCAGTCATTTAGGAAAAGTCCCGCTCGCTCACTCATTTTACTCCCCACGCAACACTGACATCGACGCCGAAGAGAAAATCGGCACGACGGCTAAATTAGGGACGACGCGGGTCGAAACGACAATTGAGTTTCGAGCGGAGCAGACATGGAGGCTCATGAAGACCGCAGGTTGCCGTTGCGGCAACCTTCCCCTAAAGTGCCCCATCGCAGCAATTGCGCTGTGTAAATCTGGGGGAAAATGATGAAAACGCTTTTGGTTGCAGCGTTTGCAGCCGTTCTTTCGCTCGCCTGCCCGGCCGTTGCCCAGGAGGCGAAGCAAGATTTCAAGCTGGTCAACAAGACCGGGTACGAGCTGAAGGAGATTTATGTCGGACCAAATAAGTCGGACGATTGGGGCGACGACATAATGGGGGAAGACACGGTACCCGACGGCGGCACAGTCAATGTTCATTTCCATCCCAAAGCGAAGACCTGTCATTGGGATCTCAAGGTGGTTTATACCGACGATGACTCGAGCGCGGTCTGGTACAACATCAATCTTTGCGAGGTCGAAACGATCACCATCTATTACGACAGGAAAAAAGACGAGACCCGGGCAACATTTGATTAAAGCCAATGACGCAGTAGCTGTCGGCGGCTAAGCCGATATGGTGATTGAGGGCCGTGATTGAGCGGCCGAAATGGGCTTTAAACCGCAGAGGCCGCGTCAGGCACTTAACCGACATTGGCGCGCAAGGCAGCGACGTCCGCTTTTGAGCCAAAGTGGACGTGAACCCGTTCTGATGGTCTAAGCAATGCTGGTGGCGCGCCTAATGCTTCAAAGAGGCGTGCTGAAGAGTTCAATGCCGACCGTGGCCGGAATGTCGCCTGCCGCCAGTTACGGCCGGGTTGGCCGCTTGCTGGAAGTTGGATGACTTGTAGCTTGGATACGCGGCCGGCCCCAAATAGCCGCTGGGCGGCATCTCGTTGCTGGCGTTCGCTGGGCGCTGGAAGTTGGCTGCATTGTAGCTTGGATACGCGCCCGGCCCTAAATAACCGCTGGGCGTCATGGTGTTGTTGGCGTTCGCTGGGCGCTGGAAGTTAGCTGAATTGTAGCTTGGATACGCGCCCGGCCCCAAATAACTGCTGGGCGGCATGGTGTTGTCGCCGGTGGCGCCTGGACTGTTTTGCGCCATCGTCAGCGATGTTGTGCCCGCGATTAAGGCGACGGTGAGCGTCACAGTTCTCAACATGCTCATATGTTTCCTCCGCGTGAGTTGAGCCCTCGCTCACCCGCTAGGAAAAAATGAGATTCATACGGCAGGAGTTCCGTCATTTTCGCTCGGTCTCGTAGCTCAAACGGCTTACTCAGAGCGGTTTACTCAGATCGACTTCCGGTGCGTTTCGAGGCTGGTCGGGTGTGGCGAGCTGCCCGTGCGGGGAGACATGCTCACATTGGCTGAGTCAAAAAAGAGGGCAGCATGAAGCGGCACTTTGCGTCGATTTTTGAATGTCCGCTGCCCGATCGCTGACAGCGAATTGCCGATATAGCCCGCCTGTGCGGGCCATAGACCTACAAGCAATCGACTCACAGTGCCGTCTTGCGTGAAGATAGAGCGACTATCCTGTACGTACCCGTGGGGAGCTCGATGCCCTCCGACCCCGAGTCGTTCAACAGCTCTCCAAATTCGCTGGCGAGATATTCCAAGTCTTCCAACACTTGTTCGAGTACCCCGCTCAGCTCCTCGTAGCATTCGCGCGGTACGTCGCTCTTGTAATCGGGAATGCGGCCGGACTCGGCGCTGGTGCGAATAGCGAGGATTTGAACCGCCCCCTGCGCGATGCGCGCAGTGCCGGACAGCAGGATCGAGGGGTCCTCGACCGGCCCGCATTCCGAAAAGGACGAGGGCCACTGGCAGGTTGGACATTGCACCGGCATCGCAATCGGCCTCCCTCAGCGCGTTAGAATTAGAATCGGACCACTAGCCCGGATAGATTTCCACGCTACTCGCGACGGAATCGGCGACGTGCTCCTTGGTGATGCAGCCGCGGACATTTTCGGGCCGCGGCACGCCACGGCCGGCGATCACGAGCGCCATGAAGGCGCGCTTGCGCCAGATGCGCTGAATCACGTCGAAGACGATGTCGTCCTCGCGGACAATTGTGAAGTCGCGGCTGGCCACGTCGCGCAAGCTTACATCGGACTGCGACTCCGCAAGCGCGTGACGCAACGCGGTGTTGACACGCAACACGCCAACGAGGTGGTGGCCGTCGAAGACGGCGACGTGGCGAAGACGCCCGCCATGCCCCGGCTGCGCCAGGAAGGCGTTGAAGTCGAGATCGGCCGGCGCCAGAATCAGCTCCTTGTCCATCACTTCCCTGGCGCGGCGCACCAGGAACATATTCGCGTGCAGCGCCTTCGGGATGACGTGGCCGCGCCGGAAGAGCTTGAGCGTGTAGATGTTCTCGATCGACAGCACGCGCCGTACGCCGACGCTGAAGGCCACCGCGATGATCATCGGCAGCACGATGCTGTAGTCGCGCGTCATCTCAAAGATCATCGTCACCGCGGTCATGACCGCTCCGGTGCCGCCGCCGACCATCGCGCCCATGCCGACCATCGCGAAGGACGGAATGTCGATCGGCATCGGCAGATGCATCGTCGACAGCAGCGCGGCGAAGGCGCCGCCGATGGTCGCGCCCATGAACAGCGACGGCGAGAAGATGCCGCCGGACGAGCCCGAACCAAGACTGAGCGAAGTTGCCAGGAGCTTGCAGGCAAACAAGAGCACGAGCAGACCTGCCGCCGACAACTGTCCGAGCAAAATCGCCTGCACTGTGGCGTAGCCGACACCCTCGACGTAGTAATGGCCGAAGCCCTGCTGCAGCGCGTAGATCAGGACGCCCACCAGCAGCATGCCTAAGACGTGCCGGAAATAACGGCCCGGAATCCTGTCGAACAGATCTTCGACCACATGCAGCCCGCGCACGAAGGCGGCGGCGGCGGCGCCGACGATGACGCCGAGCACGGCATAGAGACAGAGCGTCAGAGCCGAGAGCGCATCTATGCCGATCGGCGCAAGCTCCGGCACGTGGAAAGCCGGCTGTGGGCCGAAGAAATAGCGGCCGATGAAAGTCGCGGTGCCGGTGGCGATGGCGACCGGCAGAAAGCTGCGGACGCTGACCTCCGGCATCATCAGTTCGATGGCAAACATCACCCCGCCGATCGGGGTATTGAAGGTCGCGGCAATGCCGGCGCCGGCGCCGGCGGCAACGAGGATGATGCGTTCGCCGCTGCGCATCGGCACGATCTGGCCGAGCGTCGAGCCGAGCGCCGAACCAATCTGGATGATGGGGCCTTCGCGGCCGACCGCGGCACCGGTACCGATGGCGACCGCCGATGCTAGCGACTTCACGACGGCGACGATCGGCCGGATGATGCCGCCGTGATAGTAGATCGAATCCATCACCTCCGGCACGCCATGTCCGCGTGCCTCGGGCGCGAAGGTCGATACGAGAAAGGTGACGACGATGGCGCCGATCACAGGGACGAGGATGACGAACGCACCCCAAGGGCTTGCCGGCGTGAAGATGTTGGCGTCATAGCGGAAAGCGAAGTCGCCGAGGAACATCACGTTGTGGATGAGTCCGATCAGGTCGCGGAAAACGACGGCGCCCAGGCCGGTGACGATGCCGACGATGAAGGCGAGCGCGGAGAGATAAGTGAGGCCGATGCGCGAAGCCTCCTGGCGATCGGTCTGCGGCCGTGGCGCATCGGCCGGAGCCGGCCGGCCGGGCGCGCGGTCTTCGATCGATGCGCTGGACTCCGTCAGTCTCGACATCGACTTATCCATCGAAATGCCGCAGCCTCGGACACATGGATCGAACGATCTGTTGGATCCAAAGATCTGTGTGCCCAACGCTGATGCGAACGGTCACCGCCATACAGTGTGACGGCGTTCGCAGATCACGTCCAGCGCTAATCCCGGGGCTGCGGCAACAGAGAAGAATCTGAAGATTCGCCCGGCTTCCACAGGGGCATTGCGAGGCGCTGCAACTTACCACGCATAGTGCAGCGCACCGGAACCGGCGTAGAGCTGAGGTTGGGGTGCAAATTCGCCATCGAATTTGGCAATGAACGACCAGTTCGGCGTGGAGAACAATTGCAACGTCCCGCCCGCAGTCGCCTTACTTGTGTCGGGCGCGAATTCGCCGTCAATCTTGGCGTTAAACGACCAGGCCGGCGTTGAGACCAGTTGGAGCGCCCCGCCCGCATCCACCGTTACCTTACTTGTGTCGGCAATCGAGCCTCCAGACAACGTCAGAGTACCGGTCGCGACCTCAGCCAGCGGACAATCATCGCCACCGATCGAACCTCCATCCTGTGTTGTGCCGGAGGACGTCGCGGCGTCCAGAAAAATACTGCTCGCCCACTGCGCTAAGCTCGCGCCGACGTCTTCGGACATAAGTGTCGGCAGATCGACGCCATCTGCTGTGTCGTCGATGTAGGGTGCCGCCGCCCAGTATTGATGGCGATGAAACTGATGACGTAAGTGACGGTGGCTCGGGCGCCATTTAACGCGATGCACGGGTTGCTGAACCAAAGCATATCGCCGCCGAAGAAGTCCGAGTTCGACGTTTCGGTACTGAACTTCCCGTGTCCGATAGACGGCATCGTCCGATGACGAGAGCGAGGATGACGAGAGCGAGACAGTGTGCGCCGTAAAGGAGCTCGCTTCTCGGCGACTGCCTTGGCCTGCAGGATCGGCGCCAAGGCGCCAGCCAGCATCCGGTGCACCAAGAACGACCATCGCCAAACAGACAACAAGCCCAGCGCGCCAACGCGCAATCCGCGTCAGCACGGTCGTTGGACGGCCAGGCCGAACATCATTTCGGTCGCCCCGCTTCGAGTCCGCAGCCATCGGTTCCGATTGCCGATCCGAACCGATGAAGCCGCATAGTGGCATGAAGCGTCGATTCCAAATCTCGCAATTTCACCACGCCCGGGGTTTTGGTCAAAAATAGGACCAGCGTAGAAATAGGACCGGCGTAGCGAGGTGTCTGCATCACCTCGCGACAATCCGCCACATCAATGAGTCTCTAAGAAACTGCGGCTTGGCGCTTGGTTCGATCTTTTGCATTCTGCACTTGCGTCGCGATTCAATTCTTATCGGTCGATGACGGCTTTCCGTTTATCCAATTGTACAGTCCGACACAAAGCCAGCCCGCCAACGCGAGCGCATAGAGCCAAGCGCCTGGACGGGCCCAGACCAGTTCGTCGTGGAAACGGATCAGCACGATGCCGTGAAGAATCGAGAATAGCGTCATGGCAGGAAATATAGGACGAAGACGCGCGATATCGCCCTCAACCCCGGCGTGGGTCGATAAGACTCCAAGCCCGACGAGCCACGCACCGACCGCGCGACCTGTCAGCGACGTCAGAGACCACGGCCAAAATGCCGCCGCGCCGGCCGGGTCGATAAGCAGACAGAGGCCGCCGAGTACGAGGATTGCTCCGGAGGCGAACCACAACGCCCGTAAGACTGGAGCGATGGGTGCCGCCCGCACCGAATCAGGCCCGCGCACGCGCATCTGTCGATAGCACGTAACGCACATGATCATTGGAACGATCACATAGACCGCAAGCCAGATCCACGCCACAAAGCGGGCGGACGATGAACTTGCGAACAGATGGAATCGATCGAGGTGCAGGAGCGTGATCGCCAGCGTGAGCACTGTAAAGATCAGCACCGCGGGCACGGCGACACGTGCGTTGACCCAGATCCGGGCCCTCGCAGCGAGAACCTCAAGTACGCTCGATGCCAGATAGGATGCGCCGAGCGCGGCGGCCATGATCGGCGGATTTATCGTCCAGGCAAAATCCACATCGGTGTTATTCGGAAAAAAGAATAGCGGAAGGCCAACTCCCAACACGAGAATCCCCGCCGCAATTAGGATCCCTCGCATCCCAACCGTGAGCGGACGTGGCGCAGATTTTGACTCACCAAGCATCGCACCCGCCTTTCCAGGCACATTGGTCTCTGCGATTATCCCATAAGTTGTGCTCCAGTACCGCCATATCTGCAAGCAGATGGCTTTGAAGGAGGCCATCCACGGATAGCGTGGAGCAGGATTCCGGCCATGGTGACCCGGCTTCTATCCGCCGCAAGAATAAGAGATGACGTCTCGCAGAGGCTTGCTTGATCGAAAGAAACCCTCCCGTCTCGTTGCTTGGTTATTCAGGCCAAGCTACCGATCATTCCAGTCTGATGTGTGCAGCGCGAACGACCTTACCAAATTTGACGATTTCGTCAGCGGCGAGTTTGTACGCAAGCCATGAAGCCATTTCATCGTGTGCCGTGGTAACGCGGGAGACTTTTATAAAAATCAAATACTGCCAGCTCAAAAACCTGATCCGGGTGCTGCTCGCAATAATGGGCGTAGCGCGTCATCTGTTCGACGATTTTGAATGCACCAAGATTCTTTTCGTTGTTTTTACCTCCATTGACTTCCAAAGAACCATTCATGCCAGTCATGAATCCTTGTGCCCAAGAACCGTAAGCAAGAAAATCAGTTGTGTCGCTTTTGTCTTTTCCAAGCGTATCATCAAGGAACTCAGAACATTTGCTGAGCCCGAATCCCAGCGCAGCGGCTTGTGGCTCACCATAGGCCGCCATTGGTACGAGCGTCAGGACGGCTGCAAGCAGAAGCCCTTTCATGTCACCTCCCATCGTAAGTTCACTCGACCTTGATGTGGGCGGCCTTGATAATCGGCCACCATTTGTCGATTTCGCTGCGCTGCAATGCACCGAGCGCTTCTGGCGTTTGCTGGTCGCGAGGTGGCAACTCTTGACCGAGTTGCGCTAGCCGCTGACGCACTTTGGGATCGGCGAGCGCATCGACAACGGCACCATTGAGCTTCATGATGATGTCACGTGGCGTGCCCTTCGGCACCCACAGCCCATGCCAGATCGATGTATAGAATCCGGGCAGCCCTGCTTCGTCCACGGTCGGGATATTAGGCGCGCCAGCCAAGCGCTGCTTCGCCGTGACTGCGAAGGCCTTGATCCGCCCGGCCTGAAGCTGGGGCAACGAATTGGCGGCCTGATCGATCAATATATCGACCTGCCCTGCCAACAGCGCCTGCATGGCCGGTCCGCCCCCCTTATAGGGCACGAAAACGAATTTGGTCCCGGTCTCGCGCTGAAAATAGACACCAGCGATGTGGGCAGGGCTGCCGGCGCCGGCGGTGCCTTGCAGCGCGAGCTCCGGGTTGGCCTTTAACCACGCGATCAGCTCCTTGAGCGTGTTGGCCGCGAGCGACTTCTTGCCATCGATGAGCTGCGGATTGCTGGCGATTTCGGCTACCGGATCGAATGCGGTACGCAGATCATACGGCAGCGTGTAAATCGCACCGTTGAAGACGTGAGTACCGACGTGACCGATACTGAGCGTGTAGCCGTCGGGCTCTGCGCGCGCCGCCTTGCCGACCGCGATGCTGCCGCCGGCCGCACCATTGTTTTCAAGAACGATGGTTTGCCCGAGCGTCACGCTCATCCGTGAGGTCACGATACGGGCAATGGTATCGGTCGGTCCACCGACAGCCGCCGGCACGATCAAGGTGATCGGGCGCGATGGGTAACCTTGAGCAGCCGCGCTCTGAGCACCGCTTAGCGCAATGGCGAGCGCGGCGATGAGGAGATGATGTTTCATGCGGCTCCAGGTGACAAATCCGTCAGATCAAACCGGCAATGACCTTAGTACTGGCCCATTGTCGCAACGGCCGCGGCGATGGTCGGGCTCCACGCGATCAGAACCAGATTGGTCAGGCAGGCTATCAACGAGAGCAGTATCACGGTGATGTCGGCCTGTGTGGCGCCTTGGCCCGCATCGTCACGACGCCGCCAGGCCGTTTCAACGTGCGTTGGCATACAACCTCCTCATTGGTGTTCCAGCCGCCTCAGCCATGGCTGTAAGGGGCCGGCAACAGACCTGAGCTCCTGGTTTGGTCTGAACAGGTTACAAAATGGAACTGGCCCACAGCCGCTGATAATGGCGGAGACCTGGGGATGGAGCTTTCAGGGAAGCTTTATTTTTCATTCAGACGCTTTAGAGTTGCGGCTGGGGCGACACTTCTGTTGCGGTCCGGTGAGCCGGGCCGGACTTGGCATTCGGACTGGAAATTGGAACACAGGTTCGAAAGCTACACGCTCGACGTTGAGCGCCGAGAATTGCGTTGCGGCGGCGAATTGCGCCACGTCGAGCCGCAGGTTTTTGATCTTCTCCACTTCCTGATTGTCAATCGTGAACGCGTCGTCAGCCGCGACGAGATTTTCCAGGCGGTATGGCACGGCCGCATTGTCTCGGACGCGGTGTTGAGCTCGCGCCTGAACGCCGTGCGGGCGGCAATCGGCGACGACGGCACGCAGCAGCGGCTGATCCGTACCGTCTACGGCAAGGGGTTTCGATTCGTCGGCGCCCTGTTCGGTGCCACCAACTCGCCTCCGGCAGCATCGATTGTTGTTCCAGCCTATCGATTTGCAGAAGCGCTCAAGGACGCGCCCGTCATTGCAATCTCGCCTTTCGCCACCATAGGCGACGACGATAGCCATGGTCGGGCTGTGGCTGCGGCGTTGACCGAGACAACTGCTGTCAGTCTCCACGAGATCGACTGGCTGCGCGTCGCAGCGAGCTACTCCGGCACGACACCGACCGGAAGCCCGTCCAATTCAAAAGCCGTCTTTGGCAAATTGCGTGTGCGTTACTTGCTTCTTGGAAGCGTACAACGCGACCGGGACGAACTACGCATAGTCGTTCGACTGGTGGAAACTGCAAGCGGTATTCACCTTTGGGCCGGACGCTTTCATTGCCCGATTGTAGATTCGTTCCGTGGGCCTGAGCAGATTGCCGCAAAATTGGCATGCGCCGTCCGCGACCGGATTTTTGCCGCTGAAAGTATCCGAAGCAGGCAGAACAAGCCCGAAAGCCTTGGAGCCTGGGGCTCGATCGTTGCCGCGGTTGCGTTGATGAATACCCGCAAGAGACCGGACCTCAGAATGGCGCAGGCGTTGTTGCGCAAGGTGATAAGCATCGATCCGAAGTGCGCCCCTTGTTTCAGTCTCCTGTCGATTATGGCGACGCAGAGTGTCCACCTCGGCTGGAAAGCGCAGGAAACCGCGCGACCGGTTGCGCTGCGGGCCGCCGAAAAAGCTATCGACTTAAACAGCGACGATGGCTGGAGCCACGTCGCCCTCGGCTACGCGAGGCTATTGATTGACAACCGGCCGGAAGACGCCATCGACATCTTTGCGACAGCGCTCAAGCTCAACCCAAATTTGGCTATCGCTCACTATTTCATTGCGCTGGCGTCGGCGTACACAGGCAATTGCGCGGCCTCCTTTCGCCACGCGGACCTCGCGGAGCAGCTTGCGCCGCACGATTTGCTGGCGCTGGGCAATGCCGGTGTGCAGGACAACGTTCGCGCCACCGCAAGCTTTGTTGCCGACCGTTATCGGGACGGCATCTCATTTGCTCGAAAAGCGATAGCGCTCAGTCCGCGACAAACGTCGGCCTACCGCCAGCTCGTCCTCAATCACGCGTTCGCCGGCGACCGCGAGGAGGCGGCGGCCGCATTGGCAGCGGTCAGAACACTGGCCCCCGACATCCCCCTCTGGTTGCGGCAACAGGAATCGAGGTGGAGCAGCAGACAGGATCATCAGAAATATGTCGACGCATTCCGCCTGGCCGGGGTGAAGTAAGTGTTGACGTCTATCGTGCCTGCCCGAAAGCGGACTTGCGCCCTCCCCCTATTGGCCGCTTTACTCGTTGTTCCGCTCGGAACGGCGCGGGCTTCTTCGGACGAAGCTTGGCCGGCAAAGCCGGTGCGGGTGATCATACCGTTCGCGGCCGGCAGCCTTGTCGATATAGTTCCTCGCATCGTCTTTAATGAGGTCGCAACCGCCTTTCATCAGACGTTCATCGTGGAAAACCGAAGCGGTGCCGGCTCGACAATCGGCGCCGCCCTTGTAGCAAAATCGGCTCCTGATGGTTACACGATGTTAGCCAACGGCGCCGGCCAGGTGATCGCGCCGTTTCTCTATAAAAACCTTCCTTTCGATCCGCGACGCGATTTCGTTGCCGTTGCGCCGTTTGCCGCGTACGCGAACGTGCTGGTGGTTTCACCGGCCAAGGGCGTCAAAAATCTGCGCCAATTCGTCGATTGGGCACAGGCCAAACGCGGGGCTTTGACTGTGGCCGGGCAGGTCGGCTCGGCTCTGTATATGAATGCGGAGCGCTTTGATCGCAGCGCTGGAATCGAAGCTATTCATATCCCATTCGGAGGTGCAGCGGCTGCCATATCGGAAGTGGCAGCAGGACGGGTTGATTACTGTCTTTGCGGTATAGGAACGACTTTGCCGTACATCCGAAGCGGCCAATTGCTTGCTCTGGCCGTTAGCACGGCTCACCGCGCCCCCTCCCTGCCGGACACGCCGACAACCCTGGAGGCCGGCTTTACCGATTCCGATTACACGCCCTGGCTCGGCCTGTTTGCTCCGGCAGGAACGCCACCGGACGTCGTTCAAAAGATAAACATAGCGGTCCAAAAGGCGGAAGAAACCCCGGCCGTGCGCGCGAAGTTTGAGCGGCTGGCGCTCATGCCGATGCTGATGTCCACAGGCGAATTCGACGCGTTCATACGCAAGCAGACGGCACTCAATTTTGCACTGATCAAAGGGCTCGGCCTGAGCCACTAAGGAAGTGTCGCTTGCCGAGCCCGTTTCGGTCGCTATTGGCACTACCGATGTCCGTGTCCGCCTCCATGGCAGCTATCGGGAGCAAACCCGACATCGGCCGGAGCGGCCAGAAACTACGCGAATTACCCCAAAGCGGAAGTTACGCAAACCCGGTTACTGAGAGGGGTCTGACTGCTTATCGTGCGGAGACGCGCTACTATTATTCTGGGGCAGGTGATCGTAAAAGTTGTCCAAAATTGCCATTCCTGCCTTGTCAAAAACTGCGCCATATACCACGGATACCTTCTCGTGCAGGCGAGCCACGGTCGTAGACAGAGCGCTGTTCCTCACCAGCCAATAGATTTTTCGGTCAAGCTTGATATCCTTGCGAACCAAGATGACTTCAGGGCGCCGAGGTAGTGTCACAAAATACAAAAAAAGACCGCGTTCATCACTGCCATATGTGGCCGCAAAACCGCTTAAATCCGAATTGCTCAATCCCATGAGGTGAGCAACGTCACCACCGATCGTGACGGGGCCTGCGCCGGGTGCTCCATGAAGGACCCAAGCACTGACGGCAGCAACCTTATAATCTGTGGTCACAGCGGAAGTAGAGGACTGGGCGAGACAGTCGCCCGCGCTTAGCACGACAAGAGCAGCGGCCAGCACAATAACCCGAAACATGTTTTCGTCCTCCAGCCGAGCCCCTCCATATTAGTAGTCTTGTGTTGTGAGAAGCAACAAGAGACGCTGTATGTCGCACCTTTGTCGGCAATGGTAGCTTTTGGCACTTAACCGACATCGGCGGGCGGACTTCCGACGCGCTTTCTGCCAGGAACAGGCATTTTCTGCCAGGAACAGACATGGCGATCTAGCTCGCCGATGTCAGCGAAGTGCCAAAGGCGAACATCAGACGGCCCGTTCACTGCGATTCAAGCGTGTGAACGTAAGATGAATTGATGCCTTGTTTCAGACAATTGGTCACGACAGTTGTATGCATGTTTGCTAATTCTGTCGGCGTAAACGGGTCGGATTCACCGGCGTCGACGTCAGCTAATACTCGCTGCTCGTAAGCGGCCGCCACCGCTTCACAGGCTGCTCGTGTTCCTTTCGCGGGGGATTTGGTGACATGGACATGGTGAGCCGTGGTACCGGCTGCGGCGGTTCCTGCGAAACCAAACGTCAACAACAATACGATTGGCAACGATCGGGTGCGTTGAGCATGAGTTCGCATAAAGTCCCTCCTTGTGGTCGAATCGATATTGATGGAGGACCTCGGGACGGAGCTTTCAGAGAAGTTTTATTTTTCATTCAGACGCATGAAAATGTCCGCTCCTGGCACATTGCGACGCGACGGATGATGGTCCCAATCGACGCTATTGGGGGTACAGCGGACTTGCGCCCATCGAGCCAAATCGGTCAATCATGACCCATCACGGCCAATCGCCGGCCGTTTTTGGCGCAAGGCACGAGCTTCACCGTACGTTCAGACGCGCCGACAGAGGACCGCGGCCGGGAGCTAAAGAGAAATCGAGTCATTGCAACCGCAATGTCGATGTTAGCGTCCCGTCCATTGACTGGAGTCGACGACCCAGCAGCCGTTGTTCTCCTCGTCAATCCATTTGTCGGTGGAGCGGTCTTCGACCAGGCGGATATTGTTCAAGATGAACAGCGCCGCGGCCACGCTCATCATGGCTGGCGGGATCCAAATGATCAATCCGCCGATGGCTTGGTCAGTACCCGCACTGAGTTGCGGATAGATGCGGCCACATAAGCTGTAGAAGCTGTAGAGATCGTGCGAACTCAAGGCAATGATGGAGCCGCCGACGATCTGCGGCGGCATCACGACGAATGCCAGCGCGATACGTGTGCCGAATGAGACCCGGGCCGGCGGTGCCGGCCGTGGATCGAGCAACAGGCACCAGAACAACAGGCCGTCCGCGACCATGGTCCAGTTCATCAGGCTGTAAAGATTGGGGTCGACCATGGCGCGGAAGTGAACCGATGGGATAAGCCAAAAGAAGAACGAGCCGGAAAATAGAAATACCGCCAGCACCGGCTGCTGCAGGCTGCGGACGATGCCGATTACGAATCGATGGGCGACAATGCGCCGCATGAACGCCGGCGAGCCGTACCACAGCACCTCGCCCGGCCACGCCAGAGCGATCAGCAGCGGCCCCAAGTGATGCATCACGACATGCTGAATACGATTGTAGAAGAATTGGTGTTCGGCAAAATACTCAAAGTGGGTTTCAAGAACGCTGTAGATCAGCAGCACGCCGACAAAGAAGGCGGCTCGGCGCGCAGGCGAAGGCCTGCAATCTGCGCCGACCAGTGAGAGCCCGCGTATGTACCAAACGATGGCGAACCAAGCGGACAGAAACTCGACCCACGAAAAGTCCCAGGGCGCCCAGAACGGCAATATCGCGGGATGCGCGCTACACAACCACCAAAGCACGATAGCAGCCGCGAAAAGCGCGACGTAAGCGATCTTGGCGACCGGATTGGCCAAGTCTGCCAGTTCGGCCGTCATCTGATCTATTGTCACGGCGATATTGATTCCGAATGTAGGCCGCTGTTGTACCGCCTCCCGGTCTGTCGCGCATGCGGCAAGCGCGCGAAAGGATGTCGCAGCCCAGTTCCGTGAAGTTCTTTAGCTGCGGCAGATGATCTACGCCGTGCTGCTGGATGGCGATCTGTGTCCTCGAATATCAGAAGATCGCAAGACAGCACTTCCGCAGCATCCGATACTGAGTGTGGTTTGTGCTCCTTGGCCAACCACTGCGCAATATAGGAGAGTGAAATGCCGGCACGTTTGCGAGTTCGGGGCCGGCATTTTCGTTTCCCCCGGCCACATTGCCGCGTGTTCCCCCCTGCGACGAACTGCTCGAGCCCCTGCCACAATTGCGACAGAGCTAGTGCCTCAAATGGTCC
>DATJTL010000335.1:0-4892 GCA_035503415.1 Xanthobacteraceae bacterium | reverse complement strand
TCGGCCCGCGATGGCGTCTTTTGTGTGTTCATCCCAGTCCCATTGTGCTGTTTTCCGCGAAGCTATCGGCCGCTGCGAGCCTTGTCCATGTTGCCGGAGGGGCGTGATAGAATCGGCTGGCCGACAAGGAGGCTGCGATGCAGCGCGTGACCATTACCATCGACGACGCACTCGCCGACGAGCTTGACCGCTTTATGGCGGGGCGCGGCTACGCCAACCGGTCCGAGGCGATCCGCGACCTCGCCCGCTCAGGCCTGCAGCAGGCGGCGACCGAAGTGGGCGGCACGCGGCCCTGCGTCGCCGCGCTGGTCTATCTCTACGACCACGAGGCGCGCGAATTGCCCAAGCGGCTCACCCGCGACTTTCACGCTCGTCACGACCTCGCTCATACAACGCTGCACGTGCATCTCGATCACGAGAGCTGCATGGAAGTCACCGTGCTCAAGGGCCGCGGCGCCGAAGTGCAGGAATTCGCTGACCGCATCATTTCTGAACGCGGCGTACGCCACGGCCACGTGGTCTATCTGCCGGCCGATGGCGCGCATGCGCACGGCCGCGGCGAGACGCACAGCCATTCGCACGGCCATGCTCACCGCCATAAGCAGCACAAAGCCGGCTGACAGCGCCGGGGTTCAAACGCGGAATTCGTCGCCCCGCTTGCGGCCCTGAAAGACGTCGATGAACATCTCATCGAGCGCCGGCTTGCGTTTGATCAGCCCCTGCTCGTGAGCGTAGCCGATCAGCGTTTGCAGATTCTTCGCGTTCTGCGGCGACAGGCCGTATTGCCACGGATCGCGGCCGAGCAGGCCCTCCTGCTCTTCCCAGGCTTCGCGATACCAGGCCAGCGGCACGACGCGGGGATTGGCGAGGCGCTTCATGGCGGCGTTCTTCGCATTATCGAAAGCATGGAACATGTTGATGGCGATCCAGGGATGCCGCTCGATCACGCTGCGCTTCACGCCCATGACGTGCATGATCGGGAAAATCCCAGTCTTCCCGTAGAACGCGATTTCCTCGCTGCGAAAATCGGGAAACAGGCGCGCCACCCGTGGGTCCTTGTCGATCAGCGGATGAATGAGATCGGGGTGCAGCAGGGCGTCGATCTCGCCGTCGGCAAGCATTCGTTCGACCGATCGGTCGTTAGACAGGCGCACGACTTTCATGTGCGGGTTTTCAGCAAGCTCGATCGTTTCGTCGAGTTCGCACACCCATTCGATCGATTCCAGCGGCACGCCGTATTCGTGTTGCAGAATGCCGCGCATCCAGACGATCGCGGTCGACTGGAATTGCTTGAGGCCGATCCTGCGGCCCGCCAGATCGGCAGGTCCGCGGATGCCCTTTTTGGTGTTGATGAAGATGAAGCCGTGCCGAAACCGTCGGTGCAGGAAAATCGGGATGGCGTCGAACTGTAGGCCCTGATCGCGCGCGATCAGATACGACGAACACGACACCTCCGCCATGTCGAATTCCTGATTACGCAGGAAACGCCAATGGCGCGTCGTCGAATCCATCTCGGTCAGCACGTTCAGATCAATGCCGTCCGGCTTGACCGTTCGATCGATGAGTGCGCTGACAATCTCGTAGTCGCCGCAGGCAAGCGTCAAAGGCAATTCCGACACGCATAGTCTCCGTTGTAAGGGGCGGCGACGTTACGCTGTTTCCGCAGCTTTACGCCAGACCCATCTGCCGCAGCATCGCGCGGCCGGCCAATCCGTATGGGTTCGCCAGTGTTTCCAGAAACTCAAAGTGGTTGTAGGCCTCGCCGACGATCAGCGCGGCGGGCTTGCCTGCCGCCTGCACCGCCGTGAAGAACTCGCGCGTCTGCCGCTGAAACTCCGGCGTCTCGCAGGTGCCGTAGGCGAGGATGAGCGGCGTGTGCAGGCCGTCGAGATGGCGCTGCGAACTTAGAGTCTCCACCATCGTGTCGGTGAAATTGACATAGGAGGAGCGCTTCGAGCGGCGCACCGGCTCTAGCTCGTACATGCCGGAAAGCAGCAATGCGCCCTTGCAGAAATTTTCCGGCAAGTCCTCCTCGCGCCAGCCGCGCGTGAGCATGCAAGCGGCCAAATGCGAGCCCGACGAGTGAGCCGAAATATAAAACTGCTCGCGGTCGCCGCCATAAGAGTCCGCGTTGCGCCACGCCCAGGCGATGGCGCGGCGCACCTGCTCGTACATCGGGAGCAGATCGCCGCCCGCCTGCTCGACGTTGATGAAGTCCAGGATCAGGCAATGCGCGCCGGCGCGAACGAGTGGCTCGGCCTGCAGGTGATAATCGGGCCCCTTGTTGCGCCGCCATGCGCCGCCGTGGACGAAAACGTTGACGGGGGCGCGCGCGCCGTTCGCCTGCGGCGCGCGAAAAATATCCAGCCGCTCATATTCGCTCGGCCCGTAGGCGACGTGCTCCGGCGGCCCGAGGATCGCGCGCGTGCGTTCGCTCGCGGCGATGCGGCGGGTCACGATCAGCGGCCGGTTCGGCGCATAGACATCCTGATCGTAGGCGTCGTCGAGCGCCTTCTGATCCAGGTCGCGCCAGACCGGCAGCGGCGGCGATAGCGTCTGTGTCATGAATCGGTACCCCTCCCGCCGTCACGGTCCCGTCGCGAGCAAATAGCGCTCGGGTGCAAGCTCCTCAGGCCGCTCGACACGGCGCAGCGTCGGAAAATACCACGACCACAGCACCACCACGGCAAGTACCACGGCGCCGCCGAGCACGGCAGAGCCGACCGCGCCGAACCAGTCGGCGGTGACGCCCGACTCGAACATGCCGATCTGGCTGGCGCAGTTGTTGAACAGCGTGTTGACGGCAAAGACGCGTCCGCGCATCTCATCGGGCGTGGCGAATTGCATGATCGATTGCCGCACAACCACCGACAGCATGTCGCCGGCGCCGACCATCATCAGCATGATGAGCGACAGCACGGTGCGGTTCGACACCCCGAAGCCGATGGTGGCGACGCCGTACACCGCGACGGCGGTGAACATGATGCGGCCGGCGGCGCGCCTCACCGGCAGCCGGGTCAGGCCGGCGGCGACGATGAGAGCGCCGGTCGCCGGCGCGGCGCGCAGAAGCCCGAAGCCCCAAGCGTTGATGTGGAGAATGTCGCGGGCGAAGATCGGCAGTAGCGCGACCACGCCACCGAACAGCGTCGCCACCATATCGAGCGACATGGCGCCGAGCATGGCTGGCTCGTTCCAGATGAAATGGATGCCGGCGACGAGTGTCCCCCAGGTCACTTTCGGGCGTTGCGCCGGCGCCGGCGGGATCGGCAGTGCTGCGGTCGCCGTTCCGGCGATGCCGATCATCAATGCGCATAGGCCGAAATCGACACCCGCGCCGAGCCCGTAGAGCAGCCCGCCCAGCGCAGGACCGACAAGCTGCGACATTTTCCCGGCGGAGGCGTAGACCGACACAGCACCCATCAGGATCCCGCGCGGCGCCATCGACGGCAGCAGCGACTGCAGTGCCGGCCCTTCAAAGGTGCGGGCGATCGCGTTGACCAGGAGCAGGCTGAAGACCATCCCGACCGGATGAGCGAAAAACGTCGCCAGGACGAGGAGCCCCAGCGAGACGCTGGCCTCTACGGCATAGCAGGAGAGCAGGATAAGGCGGCGGCTGTGATGATCGACAATCTGCCCTGCCGGCAGCGTGAGGCAGAGCGGCGGCAGGAACTGGACCAGCCCGATCAGTCCCAGCGCCAGCGCGCTGCCGGTCAGTTCGTAGACGTACCAGCCGACCGCTACCGCCTGCATCTGGTTGGCGGTGTTGGAGGCGACGCGCGTTGTGACGAGCAGGCGGAGCGGACGATGGCGAAACAGCGGCGTACTCTTCGACAGGCCCGGTGTTTCGCTCATCGCGTGATGCTACCACCCTTTTGTCCGTTTCATCACCGTCATGCGCGTACATTCGACAGGCTGCTGCCAGCCAGCTTGTCGCCGCCGCTCAGACACGCACCATGGTCATGACGCCCTTCGGAAATATCTCCTCGGGCTTGGCGAGACGCTTGGCGATGCCTTGCTCGAACGTATAGCGCATGAACTGCTCGAGCGTCGGCCGGTTCTCCTCGATGCCATAGGGAAAGGGGTCGCCGTCGAACATGCTCTGCATCTTGCGCGCATAGGACGGCAGCCAGGCCAGTGGATAGCGCGATACCGCAGGATCGAGCAGGCGCTCCAGGCTGCGCCGCTTCGACTCGGTGAAAGCGTTCAAGAGATTGCGGGCCACCCATGGATTGGCGTCGAGCACGTGCTTCTGCACCACGATGATGTGCATGATCGGCCAGACTTTGGTGCGCTCGTAATAGTCCTCTTCCATCTCCCAATAATTCGGGAACAGACGCTCGATGTCGGGATGACCTTGGCGGAAACAGTCGGGCGGCCGCGCGATCAGCGCGCAATCGATCTCGCCACTCGCCAGAAGCTCGCTGAGCGACTTGTCGGAGACGCGGGTGAGCTTCACGCCCTGCGGCAGATCGAGCTCGACCTTCTCGACGCGGCCCGCTTCGTTGGCGCCGGCCTGATACCAATGAACGTCCTTGAGGCCTACGCCGTGTTCGTCGTTGAGCCAGCCGCGCATGTAGACGGCGGCGGTATGGGCCCATTCCGGAGAGCCGATCGTCTTGCCCTTGAGGTCCTTGGCGGTTTTGATCTTGCTCTTCTTGTTGACGTAGAACGATGAAAACCGAAACAGGCGCGAGCAGACAATCGGAAGGCCGATAATGTCCGCTTCCTTGCGCGTGACCTGCGCCATGAATTTGGCGAACGACAGCTCGCTCACGTCCCATTCGCGGTTGAAAGTGAACCGCGCGAATACTTCGTGATGGCCGAGCGTCAGCCAGGTGTGCTCGATGCCCTCGGCATTGACGAGGCCCATGCGAAAGTCGCGAAAGTGATCG
>DATJTL010000334.1:0-17384 GCA_035503415.1 Xanthobacteraceae bacterium | reverse complement strand
TCCTTGTCGTTGTTCACCGGGATGACGCGGCCATAATCCGGGAAGGTGCCGTCGATCAACTTCGAGGTCAGCACCACTTCGCCGACCGTGAAGCGGATCTTGCCCGGCGACAGCTCGATCAGCACCTCGGCGTCGTTGTTGTCCAACAGCCGCTGCACTTCGGCGACCGTCTTGCGCGGTATGATGATGCCCGGCATGCCATCGGCGCCTTTCGGCAGCTCGATCTCCATCTGCGCCAGGCGGTGGCCGTCGGTCGCCACCGCGCGCAACGTCGCCGCCTTGGCGGCGCCGGCGGCGTGCAGATAGATGCCGTTGAGATAGTAGCGGGTCTCTTCGGTCGAGATGGCGAACTGGGTCTTGTCGATAAGCCGCTTCAGCTCGGCCGCCTTGAGTGTGAACTTGTGCGACATCTCGCCGGGGGCGAGATCGGGGAAATCGCTCTCCGGCAGGGTCTGCAGGGTAAAGCGCGAGCGGCCGGCGCGGATGGCAAGGGCTGCGCGGTCGCCGGAGGATTCGAGCACGATCTGCGCGCCCTCGGGCAATTTCCGCACGATGTCGAAGAACATGTGGGCGGGCACCGTGGTCGATCCGGCCGGGCCCACCTCGGCGGCGATCGAATCGGTGACTTCGACGTCGAGGTCGGTCGCCTTGAGGCTCAGTTTCGAGCGGTCGGCGCGGATAAGCACGTTGGCGAGGATCGGAATGGTATTGCGGCGCTCGACCACGCGATGGACGTGGCCCAGCGATTTCAACAACTCGGAGCGCTCTACCGTGACCTTCATTGCGCAATCCGTCCGCTATCCCGTCCGCGAAAGTGGCGCGAAGTGCCGGATTAGGCAAGAGCGTGCCGCAGACGGCCGCGCATTTTCCAGGCTTTTAACAGCCGCGCCAAGCTGCCTTAATTCCTCGCCTGTGCGGTTGCGGGAAAAGGGGACGGCTGACGAGGCAGCTAATCCTGCAACTGGCGTTTGAGTACCTCGATCTCCTCGGCGAAGGAGGCGTCGTTGCCGGTCAAACTCTCGATCTTGCGCACCGCGTGCAAAACGGTGGTGTGGTCGCGGCCACCGAAGCGACGGCCAATCTCCGGCAGCGAACGCAGCGTCAGAATCTTGGCGAGGTACATGGCCACCTGCCGCGGGCGCACCACGTTGGCGGTGCGCCGCGAGGACAAGAGGTCGGCGCGGCTCACGTTGTACTGCCTTGCCACCGTACGCTGAATGTCCTCGATGCGCACCCGCTTGGGTTCGGCCGGGCGGATCAGATCGCGCATTTCCCGCTCGGCCATCTCCAGCGTTACCGGCTGGCCGGTGAGCCTGTTATGGGCGAGCAGACGATTGACGGCGCCTTCGAGGTCGCGGCCGTTATGCGTTACCGACTTGGCGATGAAGGAAAGCACCGGCGCCGGCACTTCGAAGGCGGGATAATGCTGGCGGGCGGCGGCGATGCGGCTCTTGAGGATTTCCAGCCGCAATTCCTCACCAAGCGAACCGATCTCGACGACCAGCCCGCCGGCGAGCCGCGAACGGACGCGGTCGTCGAGGCTCTCCAGATCGGCGGGCGGGCGGTCGCTGGCGATCACCACTTGCCGGCCGGCATCGATCAGCGCGTTAATCGTGTGGCAGAATTCGTGCTGGGTCGAGCGGCCCTGGAGGAACTGCAGATCGTCGATGACGAGCACGTCGATGGCGCGCAACGCTTCCTTGAAGGCGAGCGTCGTCTGCGTCTTGAGCGCGGAGACGAAGCCGTACATGAACCGCTCGGCGGTCAGATAGAGGATCTTGCGGTCGCCGCTGTTGCCGACCCAGGTGATCGCCTGCAGCAGGTGGGTTTTGCCCAGGCCCACGCCGGCATGAATGTAGAGCGGGTTGAACATCAGCGGATCGCCGCGCCGGCTGATGGCGATCTGCTTGGCCGCCGCATGCGCGAGCGTGTTCGAGCGGCCGACGATAAAGGTATCGAAGGATAGCCGCGGATCGAGCGGCGAGCCACCCAGCGCGTCGTGCACGGACAGGAGCGGTGCGCCGGCACGCGCGTCGCTATTGTCGGCCGCGACTTCGCGCGGCTCGCGCGGCACAGCCGGCGGCGGAGCAAACTTCGCCTTCGGCGTCGGCATGCGCATCGTCGCCGAGCGCACGTTCAATTCCAGGCGGGTGACCGTCGACTCTTCCGAGTTCCAGAGCGCCAGGATGCGGTCGGCGTAATGCGACTGGATCCATTTGCGCAGAAATCGCGTCGGCACCGAAAGCCGCACAGTGCCCTTTTCGACGCTCTCGAATTCCATGCGTCCGAACCAGCTGGAATAAATGTCCTCGCCGAATTCCGCGCGCAATTGTTCTCTGATGCGCTTCCAGCGATCGAAGTCGTTGCTCATGTTGGCGTGCTGCATTTGTGGGAACACGGGTCAACCGAACAATTGGGGCGAGGGCACAAACCGACCCTGCCCGATTACCGCGGGACGCAACGCACGAAACGAAGGAGTTATTGAAGAGGAGCCGACGGCCGCAAATCAGCGGGCGATCGGAGAAGGAGTCGTCATCCGCTCGGCGTTGCCGTCGAGCCGCAGCGACGCAAGGCGTCAGGCAAAACGAACCGCGCCGGTTCAGACCACGCGATCGTCGATGCTAGGATTGCGATGATCATTGCCCCACCTCCGCCGCTCCCAAACTGGGCGGTTGTTGCCGAGCTTTTGCCCGGTTGTCGCCAAAGAAACGCGCGCGATTGTTACACCACCACCTGTACAGTTCCTCGCCGCCTACAAAGATCAATACAGGCCCGCTCGCTATAACCTGCGACTATACAGTGTGAGGACAGTACAATACCCGACATAAACCCGCCCCGGCCCCATCTTGCGATGAGGTTATACTGTAGAACCAGTGTTGATAATCTTCGGGGACCGAAGAGGAGGTAAAACTAGCGCCGGTGTGTATGCCTCGCAACGGGCATCAATTCGGGCCGACGCGTCCTCTTGGCGTTGCAAATAAGCCCGCAGCCGCGGAACTCTCGCGCAAGGCGTTGATTTAACAATTAAATTATTCAGTCGCGCAGCGAAGAAAATGAGCGCCAAGTGAGCCGGAACAAATTAGATCGCCAGCCCCGAGTCGGTCGCGCTTTTTCAACTCCCCAGGGAGTATCCTTATTAAGCCCTTAATTGCTCAAACATTCCTGTGCACAAATCTGCGGGCACCCACCCATTCGACACCCGCCACGCTGGCAAAAATGCGCGTAAAATAAGGAAAAAACCGGCATCCTCGACGCTGACAGGGCCCGGCGAGCAGACAATAGGCTCCGTTACGCCACACTGCGCCATTTTTTCGGTAAGATGTGACAATTCCGCAACAAACGGGCGACGGATTCCTGTAATCCACAGGACACACGTCATAAGGCCCGCAGGCTCACGCCCGCGCGCCACGTTGCATTGTGGAGTCTTGCTGGCGCCTACTTGCCGAGCTTGGCGATGCTGTGGACGAGCCTCGACACCTTGCGCTGCGCAGCGTTGCGGTGAAGGACGCCTTTCTGCGCTCCGCGAATGATGGCGGGCTCGGCCTCGGCCATAGCGGCAACTGCCGCAGTACGATCGCCGGCCGAGATCGCTTCCTCAACCTTACGTACAGCGGAGCGCACGCGCGAGCGGCGCCCCTTGTTGATCACGGTGCGGCGGGCGATTTGGCGAGCAGCCTTCTTGGCTGATTTCGTATTGGCCATCGGTGCGAATGTTTCGGCTTTGAGGTGGCAGAAACCGCGGTAAGCGCGCGGCTTTCCGAGCTAGCGGGGGCTTATAGGGGTGCGATGAGCGCCCGTCAATGCTGCCGGATCGGTATCGGCCAACAAGCGTAATCGGCGCTGGGCCGGATACCGGGCCAGGGCTCAGGCCACCCGCTTGGCGCGGACCGCCTCGTAGCCGGCGTCGACCGCGGCGCGGTCGGCGGACGGAAAGGCGGCAAGCGGCGGGGCCACGCGGCTCCATGGCGCGTCGCCGTGAATATGGGCGAGCAAGGCCTTTACGCCCGGCACCAGCGGTTTGCCGTCGAACAGCTTGCGGATTGCCACCGCTTCGGCCAGCGCCCCGGCATCTCCCCCGCGATAAGCACGCGCGCACAGGTCGGCATTGAGATTAGCGGTCGCCGAGATGCAGCCGGCGAACGCTCCGGCGCGCGCCTGCGGCAGCGCCGCCTCGGTCGAGGGGAATACCTTAAAGCGCGGCGAGATGGCCGCCGCCCCATGGGCAAAGTCCATGTCGCCGGAGGAATCCTTCAAGCCGACAATGCGCTCGCCGAAGGTGTCGAGCAGCCGGCGGATCAGCGCGTGGTGCCAGGGCAGGCCGGATTGCGCCGGGTAGTGGTAGAGATAGATCGGAACCGGCCGTGCCGCGGTCGCCGCCACGAGGGCGCCGATATAGGCGACCAGCCCATCATCAGGCACGCCTTTATAGTAGAAGGGTGGCAGCACCAGCGCGCCGGCAAAGCCGAGCTCGGCGGCGTGCCGGGTCAGCGTGATCGCGTCGGCGGTCGCGGCGGCGCCGGTGCCCACCATCATGCGGTCGAGCGGCAGGCCGCTGGACGCGTAGGCGCTCATCACCCGCTTGCGCTGCTCGAGCGAAAACGAGGTGGCCTCGCCGGTCGTGCCCAGCACATTGAGCCCGTCGCAGCCGTTGTCGAGGAGGAAGCGCGCCAGCGCGAGCGAACGCGTGCAGTCCGGCTCGCCGTTGGCCTCGACCGCCGTTGCGATCGCGGCGATCACGCCCTGCAATGTCTTTGTGGTCATCGGCAGCTTATCCGTGCGCAGAAGAGTTTCTGACTACTATTTTCCGCTCACGGTCTAGCACCGCCGAAGCAGATGCGCGAAGCAAAATTTGCAGGAGCCGGCCGCACGCGGGACGGAGGGCGGGCGGCGCCGTTCGCTGCAGGGGCGGAGCCCAGCTACCACCGCATGTTGATCTTCTTTAATTGCGTGTAGTTCAAGATCCCGTCGAAGCATTCTTCCTCGCCGAGGCCGCTCTGTTTCCAGCCGCCATAGAGCGCGCCGATGTAGCGGCCGTTGGAATTTGCTTTAGCACAATGAAGCCGGACCGATTGTCTCGCAGCGGCGGCGGACATCCAATAAGCCCTCTTAAAAGGCGAGCCAGCCGCTACTGCGCAGAATGTTCCATTCGTCCGATCGGCTCTCGACCGGCCGGAGCGAACATGCTCAGCGCGAACCACGAGCGGAAAGCGGCTAGGTCGCCGCGCGATCCATCGAGGCGGAGCCGGCCATCGCGAACGGCTTGATTGATCGAGATGTGGCCGAGCCAAACCTGCGTAAGCACGCGCAGACTGGATTCAACGAAAAGGTCAACGTCAAATCCGGGATTGCGGTAGCACAGGTCGACAACGCCGCGCTCGAATACGAGCCAGTAGCGCCGCCGGCTGATCGGAACGCCGGAAAGCCGAAATTGGGCGACGTAGCGGCCTTCACGCGGTGACGCTTGGCCAACGACGTTGCGACGGATGTCCCACATCAGAAGATCTGGATCCAAATTCGCCGTATCGACGAGATCGTGGCGCAGCCATCGTTGCGCCCAAAGACCCATGCTCTCGACGACAGGAAACAATTCGCGGCCGGCTCGGGTCAGATGATATTCGAAACCGCCAGCCTGGCCGCGCTGGCGCTCGACGATCCCGGCAAAGTGCAACTGTTTGAGACGCTGCGCCAGCAGCGCCGAAGACATGCGCGGTACGCCGCGCTGCAACTCGTTGAACCGAACACTGCCGCACAACAGCTCGCGAACGATGAGAGGCATCCATCGCTCGGCCAGTATCTCGGCGGCAAGCGCTACGGGGCAGAACTGACCGTATCGCCGCTTCTCAGCCATGCCAGATCCCGCTCAGAAGGTAGCGCTTCAGATTTTAAAGTTGCCGGTCCGCGCTGTCGAGGCCACTCTGGAAAAAGCCCAAAAGGGAGGTTTGGCCATGACCCGATTTCCTGACCTGCAGGCGCTCGTACAGATCATCGGACCGCGCTTTGCCGAAGGCTCAATCGAACGCGACCAAGCCGACGTCTTTGTCGCCGATCATTACGACATCCTGAAAGAGCATAAGGTTTTCTCTGCGCTGGTTCCCGCCGACCTCGGCGGCGGCGGCGTGCGCCACAGCGTGATGTGCGCGTTCCTTCGCCAGCTTGCCCATTATTGCCCGTCAACGGCGCTGGCTCTGTCGATGCATCAGCATCTGGTCGCCGCGGCGGTCTACCATCACCGCAACGGCCGGCCAGGAAAGAAGCTGTTGGAGCGGGTGGCCGGCGATGAGACGGTTCTGATCTCAACCGGGGCTAATGACTGGATGGAATCGAACGGCACAACGGAGCGCGCCGACGGCGGTTTCCGCGTGAGCGCCCGAAAGCCATTCGGGAGCGGTTCGCCGAAAGGCGGCATTCTGGTGACCTCCGCGCCGTATCAAGATCCCAAAGAGAGCTGGCAGGTTCTCCATTTCGCCGTTCCGTTCAGCGCGCCCGGCGTGTCGCTGGCCGACGATTGGCGGACTCTCGGCATGCGCGCCACTGGCTCGCACACGATCATTCTCGACAACGTTTTTGTGCCGGACGACGCGATCGCATTGCGCCGTCCGCGCGGCCGCTTTCATCCGGCCTGGAACGTCATCCTGACAGTGGCGATGCCTCTGATCATGTCGGTCTATGCCGGCGTTGCAGAGGCCGCCGCGGCGATCGCGACGGACCACGCGAGCAGGCGTCAAGCCGATCCGACCGTAGCTTATCTGCTCGGGGAGTTGACTAATGAGCTGACGACTGCGCAGCTCGCCATCGACGACATGGTTTGCTTCGCCAATGATCTTGATTTTCCGATGACGCTGGAGGTCGCTAACGCCATTCTGGTGCGCAAAACGATTGTTGCCGAGCACGTGCTGGCGACGGTCGAAAAAGCATTAGAGGCCACGGGCGGCGCCGGCTTCTACCGCAAGGCTGGACTGGAGCGTCTCTTGCGCGACGCCCACGGGGCACAATTCCATCCCCTATCGAGCAAGCGCCAGCACCGGTTCACCGGTCGCATTGCGCTGGGTCTCGATCCAATCGCAGACACAGTTTAATGGCGCCTCGTCAAGCTCCTCTGCCGCCCGCCGCCATTCGTAAGAATGGATGTCCGAGCGGCAGATCATCGACATGCTGCCGCGGACACACTCGCGGCCTATGCGAGACCGTTTAGCGCGTAATCGAAAATGTCGTAATTGTTCAGGTTTTGCGCGCTCGCCCGCAGGCGATATTCGGCGTTGAGCGGACGTGACAACAGGAACGGCACCTTCTGCTCGGCAAGACCGCCATGCGAGCGCAGCCGATGCCCCGCCAATTGACTGAGATCATGCTCCTCCCGTCGCGCGCCGATCACAGTGTGACGATCGCCGAAAGCCGCAAAGTCGCCCTCCCGGTCGATGGGCAGATCGTACTGCTTGCAAACTTGCTCCTTGTCGAGGACCAGTTCGACGCCGGGCAACGTCCGGGTGAAGGCCCGCATGGCGGCGAGATCGCCTGGTTTGCGCACATACACGCGTACGAACGAGCCGAGTGCGCCGTGATGACGCACGAACGGATCGGCAATCGGACAGATGACGCGCACCGATCCGGCGCCGAAGCGCGCATTCAGCTCGTCCTCGAGGTAAATGACGTTGGCAGTACCGTCAGCGGCCGATTTGTCGTTCATGCCGTGGTCGGCCGTCACGGCGACCGCTGCGCCGAGAGCAACGAACTCGCTGACGACGGCATCCACCGCTTGATGGTAATCGTTCGCCTCCGGCTCTCCGGGCGCGTATTTGTGCTGCACATAATCGGACGTCGACAGATAGATCAGGTCCGGCCGCCAGGTGGAGAGGATTTTCACGCCGGCGTCGAGAACAAACAGCGAGAGATCGGCGGAATATTGATCGGGCTGCGGACGGCCGACCAGCTCCTCGACGTTGTCGATCCCGTTCTCCGCAAGATTGGCCTTGTGGGCATATTCCGAAGAGAATTGGATACCGTTCATCTGGTAGGCCAAAACCTTCAGCAGCTTGTCCTTCGCCGTAACCACCGCGGTCCGCACGCCGGCCTGGCTCAATGCGCCCAGTATGGTTCCGCAGCGCAGCAGGCGCGCGTCGGTGATCATGATTTCTTTGCCGGTTTCGGCGTCCAGATAATAGTTGCCGTTGATGCCATGCACGGCAGGCGGCACTCCCGTCACGATCGACGTGTTGTTCGTGTTGGTGGTGCTGGGAATCGAGCAGTCGGCGGTCGTGACAAAACCCGCCTTCTCAAATGATTTCATGGTCGGCAACGTGCCGTTCTCGAATCCGGCATTCAGGTAGGCGGGATCGAAGCCGTCAACCACGATGATGATCGTCGGCCGCTTGGGCGCCGCATAGTTTCGGCCGTTGACTTCGATAATGGCGTCCGTTGCCGACAATTCTTCCTCGCCAAAGTGGCCGCGGCGGCAGCTCCTAGGGGAAGCCACAGCTCCAACGAGAACAAGTAAGCGGCATCGCGTTCGCGCTGTAGAATCGCGCGCAAGGATGATGGCGAATCCAACGCAATCTCTGTGACATTCTCATGAACGGAACGTATTGAACCCGTGGAAACACGCTCGGCAGCGCCAGGTGCGTTCTCGCCTGAGGCGTTTGCGGCGAATATTCGGCTACCAACATCTGCAGCCGAGGCTCGGTTCATTTCACTGTCATACGCCCAAACTAACGTCGAGGCGGGCCGTGAGAGCGACGGGAGACTTGTTCCGGCGTGATCTCACGGCTTTCCGGCACAGTCTCAGCGGGCTCGTCCGACCGCTCGCGTGGTGCCGGCGTTCGTGCGTCAGCTAAGCGCTTGGTCGTTTGCAAACGGCGGCGATCCATCGGTGCTGCCGCATCCGATGCCGGCGCGATCATACCAATATCGCGATAACAGGAGCTTCAGGATGAACAAGCAAGTTTCCCGCATTGGCGGCGCCGCGATCTTCGCCGCAACCGCCGCGATGGCGATCGCCGCGACCATGGCGGCCTCGCCGCAACCGGCCCGGGCCGACGACAGCTGCCCGAACGGCGGAACAATACGCTTTGGCGTCGAGCCTTATGATACGGCGGCGCGGCTGGTGCCGATCTACGAGAAGGTCGGAAAAATGATCGGCGACAAGATCGGCTGCAACGTCAGAATATATGTGGCGACGAGCTACAACGCCGAAATCGAGGCCATGCGCAACGGCAAGCTCGAAATCGGCGAGTTCGGTCCTCTCGGCTACGTGCTGGCGCATCAGATAGCGAAGGCCGAGGCCGTGGCCGCGTTCGGAACCGCGGACGGCAAACCCGACACCTATTGGGCAAGCATCGTGACCTATCCGTCCTCCGGCATCAAAACCCTGGCCGACATCCGCGGCCACTCGTTCGCCTTTTCCGACCCCGCGTCCACGTCCGGTCATTTGTTTCCCGCCTACGGCCTGCGTAAGGCGGGGATCGATCCCGACAAGGACATCAAGGCGATTTACGCCGGCAGCCACACCGCATCGTTCGAGGCGATTTACAATCACAAGGTCGATGCCGGAGAGCTTAACAGCGAACAGGTGGAGTCGGCGAAGCAGCGCGGCCATTACAAGGACGGAGACCTGGTGTTCCTCTGGAAGTCCAATCCGATCCCGACCGATCCGATCGCTGTTCGCGGCGATCTGCCGCCCGCTTTCAAGCAAAAACTCACTAATGTGCTGCAGCACCTCGACCTGACCAGTCTCGATCCGGCGGATCGCAAGATCATGGTCGGCGCCGGGATCACCCAGCTCGTGCCGCAATCGGATGACTCCTACAACCTCATCCGCGACCTGGTGAAGACGCTCAACATTGATCTCCAGAAACTGAGCTGAGCGGTCGGAAACAGGCGAACCTATGTTGCGTGTCAACGACCTTTCGCTGCGCTATCCAAACGGCAAGCTCGCGCTGACCGACTTCGAGTTGACGGTCGAGCCAGGCGAGCTTGTCGCCGTTCTGGGCGGCAATGGCAGCGGCAAGACGACGCTGCTGCGCTGCATAACGCGGACCTTGCGGCCCAGCGCGGGCGAGATCTGGCTCGACGAAACCAATCTGTGCGCGCTCGAAGGCGAAAAGCTGCGGCGAGCGCGCCTTGCGCTCGCGATAATTTGGCAGCACCCCAGCCTGGTCCGCCGCCGTACCGTGCTCGCCAACGTCGCAACCGGCGCGCTCGGCCGCCATTCGACGCTGTGGACCACGCTCGGAGGCTTGCCGGCATCCGAACTGGAGCCGGCGCGCAGCTACCTCGCCGACGTCGGGCTTGCCGATCTGGCCGAGCAGCGCGCCGGGACGCTCTCAGGCGGCCAGGCGCAGCGCGTTTCGATCGCCCGCGCGCTCGCCCAGCGCCCGCGCGTGTTGCTGGCGGACGAGCCGGTCGCGAGCCTCGATCCTGAAGCAGCCGACGAAATCATGCGTCTCCTGCAGCGCCTCGCGCGCTCGGAACGGATCGCAGTGCTGTGCGTGCTGCATCAACTCGACCTGGCCTACACCTATGCCGATCGGGTGGTCGGCATTCGCGCCGGACGCATCGCCTTCAATCTGCCGCGGAGCCAGGTTTCGCGCGAGGAGGTGCGTCAACTCTATATCCACGAGGCGGCATGAGCCTCAACATTGCCCGTCCCTTCGGCACAAAACCTGCCGGATCCAGCGGCTGGGGCAGCGCCGTGACTATCGCGGTTCGCTGCGTGCTTGGCCTGCTCGCCATCGCCATCATTTTTCAGATGCTGATCGTGGTCGAGGCGCGGCCGCAGGATCTCATCACCGGCGTCCACGGCATGATCGACCTGATCCGGCGCGCGATGCCGCCGGATTTCTCGCAGCTGCCGAAGGCGGTCTGGCCGACATTGCAAACCCTCGACATCGCGCTGTTCGGCACGATCGTCGGGGTCGTTGTTGCGGTCCCGCTTGCACTGTTGGCGGCCGCAAACGTGACACCGTCGCGGTATGCCTACTACGCGGCGCGGGCGATCATCGGATTCACGCGCGCGGTGCCCGACCTCGTGTGGGCGCTATTGTTTGTTACGGCCGTAGGTCTCGGCCCATTTCCGGGCGGGCTGGCGCTCGGCGTTCACTCGGTCGGCATGCTCGGACGGCTATTCGCGGAAACGATCGAGCAAATGGACATGGCGCCGATTCATGCGCTCGAGCTGACCGGCGCGCGCCGCATCCAGGTGTTCAGCCACGGCATCGTTCCGAGCATCCTGCCGTCACTGCTCGGGATCGGCCTCTATCGGCTGGACGAAAATATACGATCGTCGCTGGTGCTCGGCTTCGTCGGCGCCGGCGGCATCGGATTCCAACTGCTGTCCGATATGAATCTGTTTCAGTATCAGGACGTCTCGTTGCTGCTGATCATCATATTCGTCATTGTGCTCGGTGCGGAGCGGATTTCCGCGGCGCTGCGGGAACGCCTGGCCTAGCGGAAATCCGCGCCGCCCCCTTCAGGCAGATGACGCCACGACGGCCACATCCGGCTTGGTGCGCTTAAGCCGACTGAGCAGCAGCACACAGCAGACCGCACAGAGCAAGGGACCGGCCGCGGTCACATAAAAGAATGCCGACGCCGACATGCCAAGCTTCGTCAGCAGACTCCCGATCAGCGGACCGGTGACCGAGCCGATCCGGCCAACGCCCAGCGCGTAGCCAACGCCATTGGCGCGCAGCGCGGTCGGATAAATGAGGCCAGCGCCGGCATTGAGCCCGTTTTGCATGCCGACGATAGCGGCTCCCGAGAAGAAGGCCATCGTCAAGAGCACGGGATCTGAAAGTCCGGGTGTGCCGGTGAAGACCAACACCGGCACTCCTATCGCAAACATGATCGCCAGTATTTTGAGCCCGAAGCGATCGATCAACAGCCCGATGCATAGTCCGCCGGCAGTGCCGCCAAGCTGATACAGCGAGCCGGCAAAGCTGGCTTGCGCGGTGCTGTGGCCGCTGGTCTGCACGATCATCGGCAGCCAGGCATTCATGAGATTGTTGGCCATCAGATTGAAAACAAATATCAGCCACACCAGTATCGTGACCGGCGCCCAGCCATGTCGGAACAAGCCGGCAGGCGAGCCGCGCGTCTTGGCGCTGCCCTCCTCCTGATCGAGGAGAAAACGTGTGCCCGGTTCGATGGTGAGCGCGGGTTCGAACTTTTGGATGAGCCGGCTCACCGCTTCCTCGCGGCCGCCGCGCAGCACCATGAACTTGATGGAATCGGGGATAGCGAAAAGCATGCATAATCCGACCACAAACGGAATGACGCCGCCGACGACAAAAACCACCGGCCAGCCGTAGATCGGCATCAAGGTGACCCCAACGAGGCCCGGCACCGCGGCGCCCAACGAGATGCCCATCGCAATCACCACCAGCATCGTGGCGCGTAATCGCTTGGGCGTGAATTCGGCGCTCAGGGCGATGACGTTCGGCAGCACGCCGCCGAGGCCAAGACCGCTGAGAAAGCGCAGCCACAACAGCTCGTGGAGGTCGGTCGCGAAGGCGCAGGCGAACGTGGTGATGCCGATAAAGATCAACGCCGAAATGATTGCGAGCCGCCGGCCGAAACGGTCTCCCAAGTAGCCGAAGAACGGCGCACCGACGAAGAAGCCGGCCAGACTGGCGCTGAATACGGGACCGAGCGCGGCACGGCTGATGCCCCACTCCTTGATCAGCGCGGGCCCAGCAATGCTCGCATTCAGGAGATCAAAACCATCGGCCATCATGGCCAGCAGGCACCAAAAGGTCAGCCAAAAATGAAAAGGCCGCAACCGCGCGGCATCGACGAGGCGGCTGACATTGAGCTCGTTCATTACTTTCGTTTCCTCCTTTGCAGCGGCGAGGCTGTTTGGATGATGCGCTGCCCAAATGTGGTCGCACGGAGGCGACCGAGCAGGCGTGACTAGATTGGGGCGCCGTTTTTCGGCACCGCTTCTCGGTGCCGTTCTTTGGCACCATCATCCCGTCACGTCCATGCTGTTTTCGCAAACCCGGTTCCCGTTTTTGCGGGAAGGTTCGGACGCGGATTTCAGGATTCGAATTCGCGCAGCTTGAACCGCTGCAGCTTGCCGGTCGCGGTGCGTGGCAGATCGGCGCAGATATCGATCCAGCGTGGATATTTCCACGGGCCGGCACATTGCTTGACGTGAACGCGCAGCGTTTCGAGCAGGCGCGCGTCGGCCGCAAAGCCGTCGCGCAGCACGACGAAGGCCTTGGGCTTGACCAGGCCGTCGGCGTCCTGTTTGCCGATGACGGCGGCTTCGAGCACCGCCTCGTGCGAGGCAAGCGCCGCCTCGACCTCGAACGGCGACACCCACATGCCGCTGACCTTGAACATGTCGTCGGTGCGGCCGCAGTAATGATAGTAGCCGTCGGCGTCGCAAAAATACTTGTCGCCCGTAAAGGTCCATTCGCCGGCGAACGTCCGCCGGCTCTTCTGCCGCTGGTTCCAGTAGCCCTCGCCGGCGGTCGGTCCGTGCACCGCGAGCTCGCCCATTTCGCCGGCGGCGACGTCGCGGCCGGCTTCGTCGACGATTTTCAGATCGTAGCCGGGGACCGGCTTGCCGGTGGTGCCGTAGCGTACCGCGCCCGGCTGGTTGCTCAGAAATGTCTGAAACATTTCGGTCGAACCGATGCCGTCGAAGACTTCGACGCCAGCGGTCTCGCGCCAGCGCACGCCGAGATCCTCGGGCAGCGCTTCGCCGGCGGAGATGCAAAGCCGCAAGCGGTCGGAGCCGGCGCCGCGCCGCATCTGTCTGTCCGCGAGCAGCGACGCAAACAACGTCGGCACGCCGTAGAACACCGTCGGCCGATGCCGGCGCATGACTTCAAACACGGCCTCGGGCGTCGGCCGCTGCGGCAGCAGCACAGTCGTGGCGCCGACGGAGAGCGGGAACGCCATGGCGTTGCCCATGCCGTAGGAAAAGAAAAGCTTCGCCGCAGAGAACACCACGTCGTCTTCGCGTATGCCGACGACATGCTTCCCCATCAGCCGCGCGGCCGCCATCGGCGTGGTGTGCACGTGCTTGACGCCTTTGGGCTCGCCGGTCGATCCGGACGTGTACATCCAGAACGCCACTTCGTCGGACAGCGTCGGCGCGGCAAACAGATCTGTTTTTCCGTTTGCCAACACATCGTCAAAGTCGTGCAGAGCGCGCCCGGCAAATCCAGCGGTGTCGCCAGCGTCATCGCCGGCCAGAATAATCGTGCGCAGCTGAGGCAGCCGGTCGATTATGGGAAGGAGCGTCTTCGCCAACGGCGCCGAAGCGACGATCGCGACGGCACGGCTGTCGCCAAGGATGTAGGCGTACTGTTCCGCCGTGAGCAGCGTGTTGAGCGGCAGCACGACCACACCGGCGCGCACGCCACCCCAGAACGCCACCGGAAAATCGACGGTGTCGTAAAGCAGAAGCGCGAGCCGCTCCTCGGGTCGCACGCCGAGATCGCGCAGCGCCGTGGCGAACGCGCAGGTGCGCGCCTGCAATTCGCCGTAGCTGAGCGAGCGGCAACCGTCTGCAAACGCGATCTTGCCGCCAAGCCCGCGCGCGACCGGAGCATCCACCAGATCAGTGACGGCGTTATACGGCCGGCGCTGCAGGAAATCGTCCAGCATTGGTATTGATGCGCTCCCCCAGCACGGATCGCGGCTCGACGGTTTTGCGGAGAGCGTAATCTGACGGCCAAAGACCTGCAACGCGCGCGGCAAGCTACAGCGCGCCACGCGGCTTGCCAGCCCGAGCATTTCCCACAAATATACTGGCCGCGCCCATCGAACTCCCGGCGATCCGACAATTCATCTGGCTGGCCATTCACCTTCCATGAGCCGCAAAGCTGCCATCGCCCGCGCCTACGCCTATTACGATGACGGCGGTTTTTTGGCCGACCTGACGCGCCGCGTCGCCATTCCAAGTTCGAGCCAGGAGCCGGAGCGCGAGGGCGCGTTGCGCTCCTATCTCTCCGACGAGATCGTGCCGGCGCTTGGGCGGCTCGGCTTCGCCTGCCGGATTCTCGACAATCCGAGCGGGCCGCCCGTGCTCGCTGCCGAGCGCATCGAAAATCCGGCCTTCGTCACCGTTCTGGTCTACGGCCACGGCGACACCATTCGCGGGCTGGACGATCTGTGGCGGCCGGGACTATCGCCCTGGCGCGTTAGCGTCGAGGGCGACCGCATCTACGGCCGCGGCACCGCCGACAACAAGGGCCAGCACAGCGTCAATATCGGCGCGCTTGAGGCGCTGCTGGCAGAACGCGGAGCGCTCGGATTTAACTGCAAATTTTTGCTCGAAATGGCAGAGGAAGTGGGCTCGGCGGGCTTGCGCGAATTGTGCGAGCGGCATCGCGGTGATTTGTTCAAGGCCGACGTGCTGATCGCCTCCGACGGGCCGCGCATAGCGCCGGGAAAGCCGACGTTGTTTCTCGGCGCACGCGGCGGTTATCCGATCGATCTGACGGTCAATCTGCGCGAGGGCAGCCATCATTCCGGCAATTGGGGCGGGCTGATTGCCAATGCCGGGACCGTGCTCGCGCAGGCGATCGCTTCGATCACCGACGCGCGCGGCGCGCTCCGCATTCCGGAATGGCGGCCGCCATTGCCGCAATCGGTGCGCGACGTGCTCGCCGGCGTCGAAGTCGACGGCGGCGACGACGGGCCCAAGATCGACCGCGACTGGGGCGAGCCGGGGCTCACGCCGGCCGAGCGCGTATTCGGCTGGAACAGCTTCGAGGTTCTTGCTTTCACCGCCGGCACGCCGGAGCGGCCGGTGAACGCGATTCCGGGCGCCGCGCAGGCGCACTGTCAGCTGCGCTATGTGGTCGGCACCGACGAGGCCGACATCATTCCGGCGCTGCGGCGGCATCTTGACCGGCACGGGTTCGGCACCGTGCAAGTGCGGCTCGGGCGCAGCAGCATTTTCCACGCCAGCCGGCTCGATCCGGCCGATCCGTGGGTGTCCTGGACGACGCAATCGATCGCGCGTACGACCGGTGGCGCGCCGACGATCCTGCCAAATCTCGGCGGCTCGCTGCCCAACGACATTTTCGCCGACGTGCTCAAGCTGAAAACGCTGTGGATCCCGCATTCCTACGCCGGCTGCTCACAGCATGCGCCGAACGAGCACCTGCTCGCCCCGATCGCGCGCGAAGGGCTCGGTCTGATGGCCGGCCTGTTCTGGGACCTGGGCGATCCACATCTCGCGCGGCCGGCCTGTTAGATCGCCCGTCGCCTCTCAATGGCGAAATGCCGGAATGACGATCGCGGCGGCAATGAGCGCGAACACCGTATATTTCAGTCCGTAATAAACCCTGCGGTTCCACTTTTTCACACGCTGGCCGGCGAGGTGAATTTTGTAAACGTAGCCGAACACCTTGTTGATGGCGCCGACGTGCTCGCCGTCGGTGTTCTGTGTCGCCGTCGCCTTGATCACGTGGGTGCTGACCCAATGATTGAGTCGCGCCACAAGCGAATAGCGCAGCGGCCGCTCGATGTCACAGAACAGGATGATGCGCTTCTGGTCGGTCAGGTTTTCGGCGGTATGAACATAGGTTTCATCGAACAGAAAGTCCTCGCCGTCGCGCCATGAACAGAACTGGCCGTCGACCACAATGTTGCATTTGTCGGAATTGGGCGTCACCAAGCCGAGGTGATAGCGCAGCGAGCCCGCGAACGGATCGCGATGCGCGCCGAGCTTCGCACCGGGCGGCAGCATGGCGAACATGGCGCCGCGCACGTTCGAGATCGAGTCGAGGATCGCGACTGTCTGCGGGCACATGTCGCGCGCCGACGGCAGAAAATCCTCGTACCACTTCAGATAAAAGCGGCTCCAGCCGCTGCGGAAGAACGAGTGAAATCCCCAGTCGTTGTGCTTGGAAGCCGTGCGGATGCGGCCCTCATCATAGAGCGCCAGCGCCTCGTCACGGATGCGCTGCCAATTCTCGCGCAACGGCTTGAGCTCGGGAAAGTCGCCGGCCGCCAGGACCGGCCGGTTCGGCACCGCCGAGAACAGATACATCAGCACGTTATAGGGGGCGAGCAGGGTCGAATGGTCGAAAATCTGGCGGCCAAGCCGCAGCCGCCGGCGACCGCGCCAGTGGACGAAAGCGCCGCAGGCCGCGAACAGATAAAGCAGTATGAGCTGAGGAGAGTATAATACCGCGGACATGATACCGCCCCTCGTCAGGCGTAGCTTATAAACAAAATCTGCAACCGCCTTCAAGCGCGTGTTGTTTGCTCGCACGCAGCGCCGACGCTCAAGCGCCGCCACAATTTTCTAAATTAGGTTGAGGCCGGTTAGGGCGCTAAACCGCACCAATGGCGCGGCGAATGCTATAGCACCTGGAAAAGGCAACGCTGCGGCACCGGTATGGCCGCAGCGTGTACACATATGC
>DATJTL010000333.1:0-8102 GCA_035503415.1 Xanthobacteraceae bacterium | reverse complement strand
TCAGCCCGCGTTCCGATATGCCTGCGGCGACAGCACCGTGCGGACGATGATGGTGAGATCGAACCACAGCGACCAATTGTCGATGTAATAAAGATCATACTCCACGCGCTGGCGCATCTTTTCGTCGGTGTCGGTCAGGCCGCGGAAGCCGTTGATCTGTGCCCAGCCGGTGATGCCGGGTTTGACGTTGTGGCGGCGCGCGTACAGCGAGATGCGGCGCTCATAGTCGCGATCGTGCGCCAGTGCATGCGGGCGCGGGCCGACCAGCGACATGTCGCCGGCGAGCACGTTGAAGAGCTGCGGGATCTCGTCGATGTTCCAGCGCCGCAGCCAGCGTCCCACGCGGGTGAGCCGCGGATCGTCGCGTACCGCCTGCGGCACCACCGCGCCGTCGTCGAGCGTGCGCATGGTGCGGAATTTGATAATGCGAAACGGCTGCTGGTTGAAGCCGTAGCGGCGCTGCACGAAAAAGACCGGTCCGCGGCTGTCCAGGCGGATCAGCACGGCGACGACAATCAAGAGCGGGGTCAGCGCGATCAGCGCGGCGGCGGCGGCGGCGAGATCGAGGAGGCGCTTCTGCACCACTTCCAGCCGAGACAGTGGCATGCGGTTGAGCTGCAAGCTCGCCAGCGGGCCATGCTTGGACAGCTCGACATCCTCGAACTTGTGCAGAATGCGCTCGGGACCGAGGTGGATTTCCACCGGCAGCGACATGAACGCGGCGGCGCAACGCTCGATGGTCTCGGTTGCCGACCACGGCAGCAGCAGGAATATGGCGTCGGGTTCGAGGCTGCGCACGCTTGCCGTGGCGGCTGCGAGATCGCGGCCGAGCGCGGCGCTCCGCTCCGCCTCTGCGGCGTTTCCCTTAACCGGGGTGAGGAAGCGGCAGCCGACGATGTTGATGCCGAGCATCCACGGCTCGTAATAGTTGATGAAGGCGCTGACCTGCGCGCCGGTGCCGATCAGGAAAATGCGCTGCGCTGAGATAAGCCCGGCGGCGCGCGCTCGCGCCGTCAGCCGCACCACGAGAAACCGCTCGACGGTCAGTGCTCCGAGCGTCGTGAGGTAGAACAGCACGATCCAGGCGCGCGAATATTGTGCGCTGATCTGCGTCAGGAAGCCGAGCATGAGCAGGCAAATCAGCGTCACGTTCCATAATTGAACGGCGCTCCGTCCGCGCGGCTTGAAGGTGAAGAAGTTGGGCAACCGGTATTCGCCGCGGTAGACGCTGGATAAGGCGAAAATGGCGGCCGCCAGCACACCGACCTGGAGGAAAGAGGTGATGTCGCCGCGATCGCTGTAAGCGGCGAGGCAATAGGTGATGCCGGTGGCGCAGGCCATCGCCACGATCAGCGCGATGTCGAGCAGAAAAATCGCCCCGGAAAACGTGCCGCGCAAAAGCACCGCCCAGCCACGCAGGATGCGGCCCGATTGAGGCCGCGCCGCCAGCGTGTAGCTCGGGATGGTGTTCATCGGCGTCCGTCTGGCGTGAGCTTGCGGGCGAATCAGGCGCTGACCCGAAACGGGACAACGTCGACAACTGGGCTCGATACTCGCGAGAAGCGTGCCAGCGGCGGGCTGGAAAACGCGCAGATGAGTGGCGCGCGCGGGGCCGCGTGTTAACATTAACGCGCTAGTGGAGCTGCGTTGAGACGCGGCGCGGAGGAAATGATGCAGGGCAAGATTGCACTCGAAGAACACTTTGCGATTCCGGAAACAGCCGCCGATTCCTTGGGCTACTTTCCCGAGGCGATCCGCACCGAAGTCGCCGCCCGCAACGCCGACATCCACGGCCGGCGGCTTGCGCTCATGGACGAGTACGGCATCGAGATGATGCTGTTGTCGCTCAACGCGCCGGCGGTGCAGGCGATCCCCGACAAGGCTCGCGCCCACGAGGTGGCACGCAAGGCCAACGACTTTTTAGCCGAGCAGGTGGCGAAGCGGCCCGACCGCTTTCAGGGCCTCGCCGCGCTCGCCATGCAGGATCCCGATCTCGCCACGGCCGAACTCGAACGCTGCGTGAAACAACTCGGCTTTCGTGGCGCGCTGGTGAATGGCTTCTCCCAGGTCGGCGACGCGGAGACGGTCGTCTATTACGACCTGCCGCAATACCGGCCGTTCTGGGCCATGGCCGAGCGGCTCGATGTGCCGTTCTATCTGCATCCGCGCAACCCTATGCCGCGCGATGCGCGCATTTATGACGGCCACCCCTGGCTGCTCGGTCCGATCTGGGCGTTCGGCCAGGAGACCGCCGTACACGCGTTGCGGCTGATGGCGTGCGGGCTGTTCGACGCCTATCCGCGCCTGCAGATCGTACTCGGGCATCTCGGTGAGAACCTGCCCTACGCGATGTGGCGGGTCGATCACGCCAACGCCTGGATCCCGAACCGCAACGCCTGGCCGGCGAAGAAGAAATTGGCCGACTACTTTTCCGCCAATTTTTATCTCACCACGTCGGGCAATTTCCGCACCCAGGCGCTGATGAATGCGATGCTGGAAATCGGCGCCGACCGCATCATGTTCTCCACCGACTGGCCGTTCGAGAACATCGATCATGCCGCCGACTGGTTCGATCAGTGCGCCATCAGCGAGAACGACCGCATCAAGATCGGCCGCACCAACGCGCGGCGCCTGTTCCGGCTGGGGAACGATTGAGCGAGCTAAGAACTGGCTACTCGATGAACCGGCGCTAGTTCATTTTGATCGACGTAACGATTGGCGTCCAACGGGCCGTCTCTTCGCGAATGAATTTGGCAAAAGACTGCGCACCGGGCTCGGGCGGTCGGATGCCGAACTTGGCGAGGCTTTTGGCAAAATCGGGGTCCGTCTGTGCCGCGGCGACAGCGGTCCTCAATTTGTCCAGGATCGGCGCAGGGGTGCGTGAAGAGGCAAGCAAGCCGTACCACACTTCAGTGCGTACGCCGGGATAGCCGGCCTCTGCCATGGTTACGAGATTAGGCAGCAGCGGCGAACGCTGGGGCGAGGTGATTGCGAGAGCGCGAATCGTGCCGGCGTTCACTTGCGGTTGTAGGATTGCGACGTCGCCAAAGATTGCGTCGATGTGGCCGCCGACCAGATCGGTCAAGGAGTTCGCCGTGCTGCGATAGGGCACATGCAGGAGATTGATCCCGCTCTCGCGCATGAGTAGTTCGCCCGCCAGATGCGTAACGGTGCCGGTCCCGGCAGACCCGAACGTCACTTTGCCCCGATTGGCCTTGGCGTAAGCAACAAATTCGGCGACGCTCTTCACGTTCAGCGCGGGCCGGACAGCAAAGACCTGCGGCGATCGCCAGATCAATCCGAGCGGCGCAAAGTCCTTCTCGACGTTGTAGCGGACTTTCTGAACCGGCGGGATCAAAGCCAGTGCCGCGATGCCGCCGAGCAGCAGCGTGTAACCGTCGGCTTTGCCGAGCGCCACGTCTTCGGTGCCGCTGATGCCGCTCGCCGCCGGCCGGTTTTCCGCGATCAAGGGCTGCCCGAGATGACGGCTGAGTACGGCGGCGAAGGTGCGCGCCGCTGTGTCGGCCGGTCCGCCTGCGGTGAATGGAACGATGACTGTCAGCGGACGCGTGGGATAGTCGTCCGCGCGCAAGGGAGACGCCGTCAGCCCTGCCAACGCGACGACGAGCCATGCGCGAGCAAGCAAACCCAGTATTCTGTTAGGCGACTTCACATCACGCTCCCGATTGGGCTTAATCCTCGCACATTACAACGACGATCCGGGAATATGAAATTCAGTGCAAGCATAGGCGCTCTTCTTAATCCTAAGGCGATCGCTGTTGTCGGCGCCTCGCAGCAGCCGGGACGCGGCACCAGCGTCATCGCCAACCTGCGTGACGCTGGGTTTGGCGGTGAGATTGTCGCGGTGAATCCGCGTTACACGGATGTGCAGGGCTATCGCTGCTACCCTTCCGTCGACGCACTGCCCGATAGTGTGGATTGTCTCGTCATCGCGATCCCTGCGCGGGCTGCATGCGACGCGATGGAACAGGCCTTCGCGCGCGGCATCCGCGCGGCTGTCGTGCTGGCCTCGGGTTTCGCCGACGACGACACCAACGGTGCGCTCGGTACGCGCCTGAAAGCGCTGGCGCACGAGGGCATGGCAATCTGCGGGCCTAACTGCTTCGGCATCATCAACGTCAAGAGCCACGCGGTCGTGCTCAACGGTGTGGTGCCTAGGACGATGCCGCATGGACCGATCGCGCTGGTGTCGCAAAGCGGCAGCCTCGGCAATTTCGCCTTCGGACCGCTCGTTCGAGATCGCAAACTCGGTTTTTCCTATTTCGTGTCGTGCGGCAATCAGGCCGGGCTGACTGTCGAGGATTATGCCGAGTATTTCGTCAACGATCCCGACGTCAGGGTCATCGCGGCGATCATCGAGGATCTCAAGAATCCGCGAAAGCTCGAAGATGTCGCCGCCGCCGCGCGCGCCCAGAACAAGCCGATGATCTTCGTGCAGATCGGACGCTCTTCCGCGGGCAAGATCATGACCCGCTCGCACACTGGCGCGCTCGCCGGCAATGCCGAAGTGACTGCCGCATTCCTGCGCCGTTGCGGCATCGTCCAGGCCGAGCACTATGATGAGTTCGTCGAAACGATCGCACTCCTTGCGACCGCTCCGCCTGACGCTCCAACTGGCAACGATGTCGTGCTGGTTTCCGGAAGCGGCGGCGGCGCGGCGCTCGCCGCCGACCACCTCGATGCCGCCGGCCTCACGCTCGCCAGGCTCAGCACGGCCACCGGCGAGCGGATTCGCGCCGTGCTGCCCGACATCGGCGAAGTGACTAATCCGATCGATGCGACAGGGACGGTATTTTACGATCCAAGTATCATGGGTCGGCTTCTTGAAGCCGTAGCGAGCGACGATGGGCGACCGTTCATCGCCGTCGCAGTCAACGCCGTTCCGGCGCCACATGACCGCATGCGGCGCATCGCAAGCGTCATCGCCGAGGCGGCACGCAGCTCCAAGTCTGTGATTGTCGCGTATCAGGTAAGTCCGCTCGGCCCGCTCGACAGCGAATTGGTGACAAGTTTGCATGAGGCGCATGTTCCGCTGCTGATGGGCGGCGCTAGCGCAATGGGGGCGCTGAGGCATCTGCCGCGCTATCGCGCAGTGGCGAATGAGAAGATGCGCGTGGCGGATCAAGCAAAGGTGGCGGATCAGGCAAAGGCGGCGCCACTTGACTGGACTTTCATGAATGCGCGTGCGGCGCTTCTCGAATGCGGAGTCACCATGGTCGATGCGGCTTCGGCACGATCCGAGGAGGAGGCTCTGGCGGCGTTTCACCGCCTTGGCGGGCAAGTCGCGGTCAAGGCGGAAGCGCCGGGCCTTTTGCACAAGAGCGATGTCGGTTGCGTGCGTTTGAATTGCCGAAGCGAGGCCGAAGTCAGGGGCGCCTTTCGCAGTGTGATGGAGAACGCCACAAAGGCTGGATTTTCCAACGCGCTTGCGGTCGTGCAGCCGATGGCGTCGGGGATTGCAGAAGCCTATGCGGGCATCATCGATGACCCGATGTATGGACCGGCGATCGTGTTCGGCCTCGGCGGCATCTTTATCGAAGTGCTCAAAGACACCGTGATCGAGATGGCGCCGCTGTCCTACGATGACGCTTTAGGCATGATCCACCGCATCAAAGCCGCGCCGCTATTGCTTGGCGCGCGCGGGCGTCCGCGCGGCGACATCGAGGCGCTCGCCGAGCTTCTGGTCAATCTCAGCCATTTCGCTCTTGCTCATGCCGGTCAGATCAAAGCACTGGACCTCAATCCGATCATCATCAAAGCTGCGGGCGAAGGTGTCGTCGTGGTCGATATCGCCGCCGATCCCGCCGATGCAACGGAGGTATGCCGGTGAGCTATCAGGATCTCATCTACAATGTGAACGAGCGCATCGCGACCATCACCTTGAACCGGCCGGATCGGATGAACTCGATCTCGCCCAATCTGGAGGCCGAACTGCACCGGGCCTTCGACGAAGGGGATGCCGATCGTGAGGTGAAGGTGATCGTACTCACCGGCAGCGGCAGCGCATTCTGCGCCGGCATGGATATGGGAAGCACATCGGGCACGAACCAAACGCGCCCTGCCGATCCGACGGGAAAGAGCATCGCGGAATATATCGAGTACTGGCAGCGCAATGATGCCGGCCGTGTTGTCAAATGGGAGCATATGTGGAGGCTCGGCAAGCCGATCATCGCCGCTGTTAACGGTTGGGCGATGGGTGGCGGCTTCTGGTATCAGCTCGCCGCCGATGTCACCATCGCTTCCGATCGTGCAGTGTTTGCACAGCCCGAAGTGCGGCACGTCTCGAATTCAAGCTTTCTGTTCGCGGCGCTGTGCGGCTGGAAGGCGGCGAACCGCTGGGCGCTGACGGGCGATCATTTCGACGCGCAGGAGGCGCTCCGGATCGGCATGGTCAACGAGGTCGTGCCGCATGACAGGCTGATGGATGCGGTTTATGCGCTGGCGCGGCGCATGGCGCTGGTGCCGGAGCCATCGCTGCGGCTCAACAAGGCCATTACCATGCTTGGGATCCAAGCATCAGGACTGCATGCCGGGCTCCTGGTTGAAGGAGCGCTCGGCGCCTTGGCCCATGCTTCGCATAACGAGGACCGGGAAAGGCTCCTTGCGACGCAGCGCTCGAAAGGGATGAAGGCCTATCTGGATGAGCGGGATGGCCCGTTTCAGCCTGAGCCCATGGGGCCGCGCTCGGCTAAGCACCGCCCGCCAAAACGCCCCGATAAAACTGCCACCAAGAAAAGACGTTAAGGCGTTCGAATGGCGGACTATCGTCTTCCGTTTTCCAACGCGAAGCAGCAAGGCCTCATTCCGGACCTGGCGCCGATACGCGTGGACATGCGCAATGCGGTGGTAAACCTCTTTGGCGAGCTGTTTGAGTCTAACCCCCGAATGCCGCTCAAAGATGATCTGGAAATCAAGGACCGCGAATTCGGTGCGAACCTGAGGCCTGTTTGCCTGGACAGCGAACTCAATGAAAGCCAGCGCGCGCTGCTTGGTGTCCATCAGATGATTGATGTCACCCCGCCTTGGCCGACGACGTTGCTGCCGCGCATGATCTGGGCCGCCCGAGTGGTCGGGATCGGAAAGGCGAGAGAGGACATCGAGCGGACGATACGAAAGAGTGGAAACGATCCGGACGCGCTGGCCGCCGCATATGCAGCCGATCCTGATCGGCCCGGGCCGGACGGCCGACAGTGGAGGTCACGTTTTTGGCGTGATCCATATATTTTCGCTCCGATGGAATGGTGGGTGTCGATAGATCATCCAGAACACCTGGAGTTCAATCGATGCGTCTTTGAGTTTGCACTGAAGCGATTGCCTGACCTGATCGTCCTCGAAGCGGAATGCTGAGGCGAATATTCGATGCTTTTCGTTGTTGATAGGGACCAGATTCGGGCCCAACGCATCCTCTAAGCTTGGCCGCGAACAGTGCCAAAGCTGGCATCGATCGAACTTCGCCATCAACGCCTGATCGGCCGACGCTGACGACTGAGCCCGCCTTGCGCAGCTTCACCGCGCCTTTGAGATCGACCGAGACGGGCTGCAAGCGCGCTAGCCCCTGAGGCAATTGCGATATAAATTGATGCTTGAAACATCACTAGGCATGTTTTATACGAGTGTCTCTACATTCAGAGCATAAGATTCAATGGCTTTACTATGATCACGGCCGGGCAATTGCGGGCTTCGCGCGCGCTTCTCGGAATAGACCAGCGCACGCTTGCTGAAGCCGCTGGACTGTCGCTGCCGACCATCCAGCGCATGGAGGCGAGCGAGGGCGTGATCCGCGGGAATGTCGACTCATTGATGAAGCTCGTTGCGGCGCTCGATACGCTCGGCATTGAGCTGATCACCGACAATGCGGTCAGCCAGAGCGGCGGGCGCGGCGTGCGGCTGAAGAGGGCGGCGACGTGACGCTGACGATCAGCCTCGCCTGCGTTGCGTTCTTGCTTGCTCTCGCTCCGCTGGCCGTGGCGGTGCGATCAAGCGCTGCGGCCACGCGCCTGATCTATGGCGCATGCTTGGCAGCGTCCGCGGTATTGGTAGCGGCGGCGCTGGCGCACCTGTTCGTCAAAGGAGCGCCCGAA
>DATJTL010000332.1:0-7330 GCA_035503415.1 Xanthobacteraceae bacterium | reverse complement strand
CTGTTCATCGCGCTGCCCGGGAAGGCGGACAACCTGCCGGTCATCGTGCCGCGCGATTTTCTTGCGGTCGGTTCGCTGATCGATCAACCGATGTTCATTTGCGCGAGCGCCAAGTCCGACATCAAAACGCTTCCCGACCTGATCGCCCGCGCCAAAGCGCAGCCCGGCCAGGTTTCCTTCGCCGCCACCGGGATCGGTCGTATCACGCATCTGACCGGTCTGCTGTTGGAGAGCCGCGCCGGCATCAAATTGCAGGTCGTGCCCTATACCGGCGGCCCGGCGGCCGCGCTCGTCGACGTCATCGGCGGCCGCGTGCCACTGATCATCGAAGGTTATTCGGGTCTCGCTGGAGCGATCCAGGCACATACGCTCACCCCGCTGGCGGTAGCTTCGCGACATCGGCTGGCCGAGTTCCCGAACCTGCCGACAGTCGCGGAAAGCTTCCCGGGTTTTGCCGCCGGCGGCTGGCAGGGCATCGTGGCCCCGCGCGGCACGCCGGCGACCGCCATCGCCAAGGTCAATGATGCGCTCAAAAAGGTGCTCGCGGAGCCTGATCTTGCCAAGCAGCTGGCAGAGCGCGGCGCCTACGTCGATGCCATGACACCCGACGAGACCACCAGCTTCATCAACGCGCAGCAGACGCAATGGAAGCCGGTGCTGCAAGCGTTCGAGGCCGGCCTCAACAAATAAGGCGGTTGCCACCGCCGCGGGCGCCGCTGCTCTCGTTGCGATCCGCAACCTCACGGAGAAGTTTCCCTCGACATGCAAGCGTAACGCATCTACAGGTTGAATATCGCTTGCGAAGGAGCACCGGGGGGAGCTGCCTTCAGTGGTTGCGTTGCGCAGTATCGTCGCGGCGGTTCTCGCCGCGACGGGGATAGCGGCATGCGCCGCACTTTACGCCGCGAATGCTGACGGAGCCGCGGCTCCTTCGCTGTTGCTGTTTTCCGGCGCCGACATCTGGCGCTACGGCGCGTTCCTCAACGGCGGGCTGATCTGGTCGCCCGCGGGCCTCGATACCGATGGCTTCACCTTCAAGATGCTGCTCGACGGCGGCAGCTACAGCTACGTATCGAGTGGCCTGGAGGAAAATATCGACGGCGGCAAACTGTCGGCGGCCGCCTTGCCTGGCTGGCGCATCAGTCGCGGCGGCCTCACCGCCACGCTGTTCGCCGGTCTAACCGTGCAGGATTACCGGCTTACGCCCGCCGATCCCGGCGACCGGTTCAATGGCTTTTTTGTCGGCGCGCAAGCCGCGGCCGATATCTGGTACCAGCCGACCCCGCACACCATGGCGGCACTCAACGGCGCCATCGCCTCGATCGGCCCGACCGGGTATCTGCGCGCGGCCATCGGCATCCGTCTCCTCGATCGCGCCTTCGTCGGACCCGAATTCGGCGAATTCTGGTGCGGCGATTTTCAGGAGATCGAACTCGGCGCGCACGTCACCGGCCTGCGCATCGGCGACGGCATGGAATGGTCGATGGGAAGCGGCTTGGCGCTCACATCCGACCAGCGCGCGGGCGCCTATGTCCGGCTCGGGTTAAACGCGCGCTATTAGAAGTGAGGAGCGCTAGCCCTTCTCGTCGCAGGCCCAGGCGCGCACCATGCAATCGTGGCCGCCATATTGATAGCAGCGGCGCATCGAGGTGTTTTCGGCCTTGCCGAGGTGTGACTCGATCGCCCAGCCGTAGGGGCCGCAGAGATTCTTGGCGTCGACCGCCATCGCCGCGCAGCCGCGGCGCATGATGCCCACGATGCGGCAATCGGTACCGACGCACTTCTTCATCGCGGCGACACGGGCGTCGTCGACCTTGCGGTAATCGAAGCCGTACCCGTACGCGCCACAGGTGCCGATCGCGAACGCGCCGGCCGCGCCGGCGGCACCGACGCCAGCAATCACAAAGCACGCCGCCGCGGCGGCGAGCGCGGAATTCTTTCGCAAACTGGGCATGAAAGCCCCTCCCCCGAGGAACGCCGTAACGCTAGCGGGGAAGGGTTTCCAGATGGTGAATTCTCTCATCTTATAGCAACGTCTTACGCGACGCCGAACGCGATCATCGGCCGCGCGGCGGGCACGTTCAGGTAATCAGGAGTCTTGCGCGGCGGCACGGTTGTGGCGAAGGAGTGCCGCCGCTTAGAGCATTTTCCGGTCAAATTGAACCGTCATTGCGAGCGAAGCGAAGCAATCCAGTGCTGCGGTGCCGATTCTGGATTGCTTCGTCGCCCCTTTGGGGCTCCTCGCAATGACGAGGTTCCAGAACACGATCTGGAAAAGCACGAGGTTACGCCGTCTTTTCCAGCTCGGCCTTCACTGCCTTGAGCGCTTCCGGCGTGTCGACATCGGTGAGTGCGGCGATCCCCGTGAGCGGCACTTCGCTCACCGCCTCGGTGTAGCGGCCGATCAGGTGGCGGGCGCCCACGTCGCCCTCCACCGCCATCAGGTCGGCGAAAAAGCGGCGCGACCAGACCACCGGATTGCCGCGCATGCCCGCGATGGTGGGCACCACCACAAGCGCGCCCTTGTCGGGGTCGAAGCCTCCGATCAGCTTGTCGATGAGCGCGGCATCGACCTGCGGCATGTCGCCGAGGCAGACGATCACCCCGTCGCACTCCGCCGGCAGCGCGGCGATGCCGGCCTTGAGCGAGCCACCGAGCCCATCGGCGAAATGCGGATTATGCGCGAAACGCACCGGCAATCCGGCAAGCGCCGCCTCGACTCGCTCGCGCTGATGGCCGGTGACCACGATCACCGGCCGCGCCTTCGAGCCGAGCGCGGCTTCGGCAACGATGCGCACGAGCGGCCGGCCGGCGATGGTTTCCAGGAGCTTGTTCGGCCCGCCCATGCGGCTCGATTTTCCGGCGGCCAGCACCAGCGCGGCGATGGCGCGGCCGGCCTTGGCCGGCTCTTCGCGCGGCTGCGGCCGCGTCACGATCTCCATCAGCAAACCGCCGACGCCGAGCGCGGTGATGTCTTTGCGCTCGACCGGCAGCCCGGCGAGGAGCCGCATCAGCACCCAGTCGAAGCCATTTTCCTTCGGGCTGCGCGCGCAGCCTGGCGCGCCGAGCACCGCACGGCCGTTGGCGTCGCCGATCATCAACAGATTGCCCGGATCGACCGGCATGCCGAAATGGCCGATGCGGCCGCCGATCGATTCCAAGGCGGCGGGGATGACGTCGCGGCGGTCGGCGATGGCGGAAGCGCCGAACACGATGACAAGCTCGGCGCCTTCATTGAGAACCTCGTCGAGCGCGCGGGCGAGCGCGGCGGATTCGTGCGGCACCCGCCGCTCGGCGATGATCGCGGCGCCGGCGGGCGACAGACGCTCGGCGGTGATCTTCAAGGTTTTCTCGATGACCTTGGCGGCGAGCCCGGGCAGCAGCGTCGACACCACACCGACCTTGCGGATGCGATACGGCGCCACTCGCAATAGCGGTTCACCTACGACGGCGACCGCGGCGTCGCGCTCGTTTTTACCGACCGCGAACGGAATGATCTTCACGGTCGCGATCATCTCGCCGGCGACCACCGGTTTGAACGCCGGCAGCGTCGCCAGCGTGATCGCCTCGTCGACGCGATTGAGCCGGTCGACTGCGTCCTTGTCGACGACGAGCACGCCCGGGCTTTTCGCGAACAGATTGGCGCGGCCGGTAAAGGCACGATCGACGTGCACGCCCGCGCCGGCGACCTTGTTGGCGATCTCGGCAGCGGCCAGGTCCTCGGAGACGTCGCCCGGTTCGAGACGGGCGACGACGATGTCTTTGATCCCGGCCGCTTGCAGCGCGGCGACTTCGGCGGCGCCGATCAACGTGCCCTTCTTGAGCACCAGCGCGCCTTGCCGGATCGTGTGCACGGCAGTGGCGCCGAGCGCTTCGGCGGGCGCAACCGCCCCGAATTTCATGACGCCGCCCTGGCGGCGGGCGCCGGTTCGGCCTCCTCCTCGGCGCGTAGCCGCTCGGTGATCTGGGCCATGATGGCCACCGCAATCTCGGCCGGCGACACCGCACCGATATCGAGTCCGATCGGCGCGTGGATGCGGGCGATGGCGGCTTCGCTCAGACCCTGCTCCTTGAGTCGCGCGACGCGGCGAGCGTGGGTTTTACGCGAGCCGAGCGCACCGATGTAGAAGCAGTCGCGCGAGAGCGCATGCATGAGCGCCGGATCGTCGATCTTGGGGTCGTGCGTGAGCGCGACGAAGGCGGTGTAGCGATCGACGTTGAGCGGCGGCAACGCCTGGTCCGGCCACTCGGCGATGATCTTGACGTCGGGAAAGCGCTCGATCGAGGCGAACGCGGTGCGTGGATCGACGATGGTCACGTCATAGCCGAGCAGTTTGCCGACCGGCGCCAGCGTCTGGCTGATATGCACGGCGCCGGTGATGACGAGTTGCGGCGCCGGCACATAGACGGTGAGAAAGATGCGGCCTTCCGGCATATCCTCCATGCCGCTCTTGCCGGTGCGCAAGCGTTCGGCGAGGACCGCGCTCAGCGGATCGCGGCCGATATCGGCAGCCTTGACCAGCCGCTCCTTGCCGCTTGCGACATCGGTGACGACGATCGCCGGGCGGCGCGCGGCGCGCTCTGCGTTAAGGGCGGTGAGGAGTTCGAGTTTCATAACAGCAAATCTCTGCGCGATGATCCTTGGTAGGGGCGAACCCCGTGGTCGCCCCTGGTAGCCCGGAGGGCGGGCACAAGGCCCACCCCTACTGCGTAACTCTTACTCCACCTTCTCGACAAACACCCGGATCGTGCCGCCGCAGGACAGCCCGACCTTCCAGGCGGTTTCGTCGGCGACGCCGAACTCCAGCATTTTCGGCTTGCCGCTTTCGATCACGTCGAGCGCCTCGGTAACCACCGCGCCTTCGACGCAGCCGCCCGATACCGAGCCGAGGAAATTGCCCTCGCCGTCGATGACGAGGTTCGAGCCGACCGGTCGCGGCGCCGAGCCCCAGGTCTCCATCACCGTTGCCAGCGCAACGTCGCGGCCGGCCTTGCGCCAGTCCTCGGCGGCTTTGAGGATGTCGTCGTTGGTTGAAAGCATGTGGGAGCCTCCGTTCGCTGCCGTTATATACTGTAAAATATAATGGGTCAGGCGACTTTTTGCATCCAGGCCTTGGGATCGGCGGCGCGGTCACTGCCCTTGGCCAGCGCCGCTACCAGACCGGCCATCGAATCGAGATTGTGGATCGGGCGGAACTCGTCGACATAGGGCAGCATGCTGCGGATGCCGCGGGCGCGCGCTTCGAAGCCCTCGAACCGGAGCAGCGGATTGAGCCAGACCAGCCGGCGGCAGGAGCGGTGCAGGCGGTCGATTTCGAAGGACAACGTATCGTCGGCGTCGCGCTCAAGCCCATCGGTGATGAGCAGCACGACCGCGCCCTGCGTGAGCACGCGGCGCGCCCAGAGCTTGTTGAAGCCGCGCAGCGAGGAGGCGATGCGGGTGCCGCCCGACCAGTCGGGCACGCTCGCCGAGCAGGCGGCGAGAGCTTCGTCGGGATCGCGCTCGCGTAGCGCGCGGCTGACGTTGGTGAGCCGCGTGCCGAACAGAAACGTGCTCACGCGCTTTCGCGCATCGGTCAGTGCATGCAGGAAGTGCAGGAAGATGCGGCTGTACTGGCTCATCGAGCCGGAGATGTCGAGCAACGCGACGATCGGCGGCGGCTTGGTCTTCGGGCCGATGAAGCGCAGATCGATGAAATCGCCGCCACCTTTCAGACTTGCCCGGAAGGTGCGGCGGATGTCGATCAGATGGCCGTGCGGATGCGGAGCGAGCCGCCGCGTGCGCACTTCCGCAAGCGGCAGCACGAGCTTTTTCATCGCTTCCTTGGCGGCCGTGATTTCGGCGCTCGTCATTTGCGCGAAGTCTTTTTTCTGCAGCACTTCGCGGTCGGACACGGTCATGTGGGCGTCGAGTTCGACCTCGCGCTCTTTTTTCAGCTTGTCGTCGAGGCCGGAGAACAAAGCCTCGTGGACGCGGGTGGCGCCCGCTTGCGGCGGCTGCGGCTCGACCGGCGCCTGCGGCAGCATCATCGCCATGAGCTGATCGATATAACCACGGCGGCGGAAGAAGATACGGAAAGCCTGGTCGAACAGCACCGAATGCTCGCGGCGCTTCACGAACACCGCGTGCAGCGTCCAGTAAAAATCCTCCCGCGTGCCGACACCGGCCACTTTGAGGGCTTCGAGCGCATCGAGCACCGCGCCCGGCCCGACCGGAATGCCGGCGGTGCGCAGCGCGCGGGCAAAATAGAGAATGTTTTCGGCGAGACGGCCGCCATTGCTTTCACCTCCCATTTTGAGAGGGATGTCGACCGCCGCAGGCGGTCGGGAGGGGGGTAATGGGTCAGACATATTCCGTATTCACATTCTTCTAAGCTTGCAGCGTGCCCCGTCTTGACCTAAAGGCTTTTCGCACGCGCATCCGCGCGTCGTAAGCGTTCACGTCAGCCAACGCGCCTGACCGATCCCAGCCCGCATGGTGCGGGCGAAGGCACTCGGGCGCTCGGAGCTTTGACGTGACGCGCATCTTCAAGTTCGTGACTTCCTCGATCAGCACCTTCCGTGACGCGCCGCGTGCCGCACGGGTGGGTTCATTCCTGTTCTTCGTCGCCAGCGTCGCCGACGGCACGCTAATGCCGTTTTTCCCGCTTTGGGCGCGCAACGAGGCGGGCATACCACTGGAATATATCGGTTTGCTGCTCGGATGCTATGCGGGCGGCGAATTGCTGGCCACGCCTTTCGTAGGCGGCATTGCCGACCGGATCGGACGGCGGCCGGTGCTGCTGGCGTCGACGACCGGGATTGGGGTGGGCTTCCTCCTGCTGTTCTTCGTCCCGGGCGTGATCGCCACCGCGCTTTCGCTCCTAGTCATCGGTATATTCGAGAGCGTTCTGCATCCGACCGCCGCAACGGTCATTACCGACGTCGTGGCGCCGGACCAACGCCGCGACCATTTTGCGATGACGCGCGTGATGTCGAGCGCCGGACGTATCATCGGGCCGGCGCTCGGCGGCGTTCTGGCGCTATGGTCGTTGCATCTTGTGTTCTTCGGCGCCGCCGCCACGATCCTCATTGGCGCCGCTGCGGTCGCGGCGCTCTTGCCGGAGACGTGGCAGGGCAACGTGGGCGGCGGCGATGATGACGACGAGAGCTTCACCGCGCTCGGCGCGGCATTGCGCGACCGGCGGCTCGCCGGATTGCTCCTGTCCATCTCGGTGCTCGAAATCGCCGTGAGCTGGATCGAGGCGGTGACGCCGCTCTATGCGACTGCAGCCGGCGCTGTGACCCCAACCGGAATAGGAATGTTGTTCGCCTATGCGGGCGTGATCGG
>DATJTL010000331.1:0-3214 GCA_035503415.1 Xanthobacteraceae bacterium | reverse complement strand
TCGCCGATGTGCAGATAGTCGAAGTCCGGGTAAAGCTCGGGCGCGCCGGAAACCGACGCTCCGCCGAGCACGGCGACCTTGCCGGCCGCCTTGGCGCGCACGGCGATATCGTGGATCTGCGGGCCCTGGATGTGCATGCCGCTCGCCATGACGACGTCGGCCCAGGCGAAATCGGCCGCTGTCGCAGACGCAATATTTTCGTCGACAAAGCGCACAAGCCACGTTGCCGGCAGATATGCCGCAATCACCAGCAGCCCTTGCGGCGGCATGAACGCCTGCACCCGGCCCATCAGCCGGTAGGCGTGGGAAAACGTGCCGAAGGAAGGCGTATAGGCGGGGAAAATGCAGAGAACCCGCCTTTGGTTCGAGACAATCACTGGGCAGCGCATGGAACTCCCGCGAATGCAAAATCCGAGCCGCAAGGTCGGGCTAGTCCGGATGTATAACGTTCATCCGACTTCGCTAAGGTGACATTGCTTAGCCGATTCGGCTGACTATATTCCGCGACACGCGGGCCCCTTGGGGCTCGTTTTGGTTTTGGCCCTATGAATTTTACGCAATGAACCTCCGCAATATCGCCATCATTGCCCATGTCGACCACGGCAAAACGACCTTGGTCGACCGGCTGCTGCAGCAATCGGGATCATTCCGCGACAATCAGCGGGTGGTCGAACGCGCACTCGATTCCAACGATCTCGAGCGCGAACGCGGCATCACCATCCTCGCCAAGGCGACCTCGCTGGTCTGGCGCGATACCCGCATCAATATCGTCGACACCCCCGGCCACGCCGATTTCGGCGGCGAGGTCGAGCGCATCCTCAACATGGTGGATGGCGCGCTGGTGCTCGTCGATGCCGCCGAGGGCCCCCTGCCGCAGACCAAGTTTGTCGTCTCCAAGGCGCTCAAGATGGGCCTGAAGCCCATTGTCGTCATCAACAAGGTCGACCGCTCGGACGCCCGACCGACCGAAGTCGCCAACGCGGTGTTCGACCTGTTCGCGGCGCTCGATGCCAGCGAAGAGCAGCTTGATTTCCCGATCCTGTACGGGTCGGCCAAGCAGGGCTGGATGGCCGCCGACCCGGCCGGGCCCAAGGATCAGGGCATGGCGCCCTTGTTCGATCTCGTCGTCCGCCACGTGGCGCCGCCGCAGGTCGAGGATGGTCCGTTCCGCATGCTTGGCACGATTCTGGAGGCCAACCCGTATTTGGGCCGTATCGTCACCGGCCGGATCTTCTCCGGCAGCGTGAAGCCGAATCAGACCGTGAAGGTGCTCGACCGCCACGGCGAACTGGTCGAGAACGGTCGCGTCACCAAGGTCCTCGCCTTCCGCGGTCTTGAACGAACCCCGATCGAGGAGGGCTTTGCGGGCGACATCGTCGCCATCGCCGGCCTGCCGGAGGCGTTCGTTTCGCACACGGTATGTGCACCCGAGGTCACTGAGCCGCTGCCGGCGCAGCCGATCGACCCGCCCACCCTGACCATGACCTTCCGCATCAATGATTCGCCGCTCGCCGGCACCGAAGGCGACAAGGTGCAGAGCCGGGTGATTCGCGAACGACTGCTTCGCGAAGCCGAAGGCAACGTGGCGCTGCGCGTTTCCGAATCGGCCGAGAAGGATTCCATGGAGGTCGCCGGCCGCGGCGAATTGCAGCTCGGCATCCTCATCGAGACCATGCGCCGGGAGGGTTTCGAGCTGTCAGTGTCGCGGCCGAAGGTCTTGTTCCAGCAGGAGCCGTCGGGCGAATTGCTCGAACCGATCGAGGAAGTCGTCATCGATGTCGACGAGGAGCACTCCGGCATCGTCGTGCAAAAAATGGCCGAGCGGAAGGCCGAAATGGTCGAGATGCGGCCTTCGGGTGGCGGCCGCGTGCGGCTCATTTTCTATGCGCCTACCCGCGGGCTGATCGGCTATCACGGCGAGCTGCTCACCGATACGCGCGGCACCGCTGTGATGAACCGGCTGTTTCATGCCTATGGTCCCTATCGTGGCGAAGTGATCGGCCGCCGCAACGGCGTGCTGATCTCGACCGACCAGGGCGAGTCCGTCGCCTACGCCATGTGGAACCTGGAAGACCGCGGCCCGATGATGATCGAGCCAGGCTGGAAGGTGTATCGCGGCATGATCGTCGGCGAGCACACCCGCGGCAATGACCTCGAAGTGAACGTGCTCAAAGGCAAAAAGCTCACCAATATCCGCACCCACTCCAAGGACGAGGCCATCCGCCTGACGCCACCCATCCGCATGACGCTGGAGAAGGCGCTGGCCTATATCGAAGACGACGAATTGGTCGAGGTCACGCCGAAATCGATCCGGCTGCGCAAAAAGCTGCTCGATCCGAACGAGCGCAAGCGTGACGAGCGGCGCAAGGAAGCCGAACGCGTCTGAACTCGCCATTTCCGCTGCGTCAATTTCGCACGGCGCGGCGGCTGGCTGACCAACGAACAGGGTCCGCGGAAAATTCCGACGACCGTTGCGCTCTTGCAACAGGGCACGCACATTGCGGGCCGGCCTTGCATTTTTATCCTTGTCGCCGGCGCGATTCCGCCAATAATCCACACCGTTAACGATGCGTGAATCTCTCCACTTGAAGCCTGTGGAATCGCTTGCTTTGATTGCGTCATGAGCACAATCCTCATCGAAGTCCGCCGCGCCAAGGCCAGCGATGCTGGCGCGGTCGCCGAATGCCACGACGAAGCTTGGCGTACCGCCTATCAGGGCATTATCCCGGGAACCGAACTCGAAAAGCTCATTTCGCGCCGCGGTCCGTCCTGGTGGGATAGCGCCATCCGCAAGGGCAGTCGCATCGCGCTGCTGCAATTCGGCGACAAAATCGCCGGCTACGCCAATTACGGCCGCAACCGCGCGCGCAGCCTCTATTACGATGGCGAGATCTACGAGCTGTACCTGCGGCCGGAGTTCCAGGGGCTAGGCTTCGGCCGCCGCCTGTTCACTGCCGCCCGCCGCGATCTGGCGCAGAGCGCGCTCAAATCGCTCATCGTCTGGGCGCTGTCGGAAAACGACAATGCGGTGGAGTTCTATCGCGCGCTCGGCGGCAAGGCGGTCGCCCGCTCTTCGGAGAAGTTCGGCACCCGGGTGCTCGATAAGATCGCCTTCGGCTGGCAGAGCTGAGTGACGGCTGTCGTCATCCGCGAAAGCGGATGATCCAGTATTCACAAAGCTTCGCGTTCGTCCTCATCCTCCAGCGATTACTGG